>JBAUZR010000805.1:0-2144 GCA_049585375.1 Acidobacteriaceae bacterium | reverse complement strand
GCTGTACGCGGCGCCGCATTTTGGGCTGCTGTGGCTGGTGCTGCTGGCGGTGGCCATGAGCGCGGTGTCACTCTACTACTACCTCCGCGTGCTGAAGCAGGTGTATGTGGCCGACGGCCCGGCCAATGCACCGGCGATACGCGTGGGTCTCGTGACTCGGGTGATGCTGTGGGTGGTGGCGGGACTGGTAGTTCTGTTGGGCTGCGCACCCAGTCTGCTGCTGCACTGGATCGGCGTGCAATAGCGCCGGCACTCTTTAGCGCGCTCCTAATCTCTTCCCCTTTCCTGCCATTTCTGCCAGACCAATGCGGCTGCCGCGAGATCCTCCGCCGCGACTCCAAGAGACTTGAAGACTACACGCCCGGCTAGAGTGGGCCTGGTTCCGGCGAGCAACTCGCCCAGTTCCGCGTAGACCGTTGCACCCGAACCGAGGATGTCGCCGGATTCACGCAGGGCTGCCTCGCGGGATTCGACCACCACGGCCGCGCGCATGGCTTCGTCGTCCAGCTCGCGCATTTGGGGACCCACCGCGCCCACGGCGCAGATCAGCGTCTGCTGACCCAGCCATGCGCCATGGACGACGGGTTCCGATGCGCTGGAAACGCTCACAACGACATCGGCGCCGCGCACGGCAGCTTCGGCGCTCTCCGACGGCGTAATGTTGAATTCCTCGGCAAAACGGCGAGCATTCTCAGGAGTGCGGCTCCAGACGCAGATTTGCTGAAAGCTCCGCACCAAACGAAGCGCGCGCATGTGGGAACGCGCCTGGACGCCACTGCCGAGGATGGCAAGAATCTGGGCTTCAGGGTGGGCCAGCAGACGAGTGGCCAGCGCTGTAACGACAGCCGTGCGCATTTCCGTGATGAGGCGACCGTCCATCGCGACGAGCGGCTCTCCGGTGCGAGCCGAGAGCAACTGAATGACGGCCTGATGTGTGGGCAGCGTGCGATTCCCTTCATAAACCGTGACCAGCTTGACGGCCATGAGGTCGCCGCTGACTGCGGGCATGAGCGCGAAGCGGCCGGCGTGCTCCGGGATCAACAGGACGCTGCGGACCGGCTGCTGGATACGGCCGGCTGAGAGGCCGATCAGGGAGCGCTCGACCGCGGGCAGAAGGTCTTCATAAGTCAGCACGGATCGGACTTGCTCTTCGCTCAGAAATTCCATTGCATCTCCCTTCCGTGGATGAGCTCACTCACATGAGGCTCACCGGATCGACATCGACGATGAGGCCGGCGCGGGGAATGCCCGCCTGTTCCGCATGGGCGAGCAGACTTCGAAGAGCCTGCTGCAAAGAACGCCGGTTTTCCCCCTTCATGACCAGGTGAAATCGATAGGTGCGTTTGATTTTGGCGATGGGCGCACTCGCCGGCCCCAGGACGCGGACATGGCTGAGCGTGGTTTCGCGGCACCAGCGGCCGAGCGTGGAGGCCCAGCCGGCCGCTTCTTCCAAACGCTGGCTCTGCAGCAGAATATTCGCCAGCGCCGCATAGGGCGGATAGTGCATGAGACGGCGGAAGCGGAGCTCCTTTTCCACAAAGGCGCCGTAATCGTGGCGCGCCGCGTACTGGATGGCATAGTGCTCGGGATGATAGGTCTGCACGATCACCTGACCGGGTTTCTCACCGCGGCCGGCGCGGCCCGAGACCTGGGTGAGCAACTGAAAGACGCGCTCGGCGGCGCGGAAGTCCGGCAGACCGAGGGCATAATCGCAGCCAACGACACCGACCAGCGTGACCCCATGGATGTCGTGCCCTTTCGCGATCATCTGAGTGCCGACCAGCAAGTTGAGTTCGCCGGAGTGGAGGCGCACGAGGAGATTCTCGAGGTCGCCACGGCCGCGAACCGTATCGCGATCCATGCGTCCTATGCGCGCGGAGGGAAAGATCTCCTGCAGCCGCTCCTCGCCCTGCTGCGAACCGGCGCCGAGGAAGTATAGATATTCGCTGTCGCAGGCTGGACAACGCTTAGGAACGGTCTTTTTGTAACCGCAGTAATGGCATTCGAGACGAGCGCCGGCGGCCTGCCACTCCCCTTCCGGCGCAGCCTTGTGGTAGGTGAGGGCGATGGAACAGTTCTCGCACTCGAGTTTGGCACCGCAAGCCCTGCAGATGACGACAAAAGAATAGCCGCGGCGGTTGAGC
>JBAUZR010000804.1:0-16903 GCA_049585375.1 Acidobacteriaceae bacterium | reverse complement strand
GTACAGCAGTGCCCCCCACACGAAGCAGATCATGAACAGAATGAGCGGAATGATCGTCCAGGTGGCTTCCAGCAGCGTCGAGCCTTCAATCGGCGTGGCTTGCGGACTCCGTTCCTGCCGGTAGCGGATCGAGAACGTGACCACCAGGAACGCTACCGCCGCCAGGCCCACCACCGAGATCAGGATCAGAAAGAAATACAGTGCGTCCGCATACGGCGCAATGGTCGACGCCTCCGGCGGAAAGATCGCGAAGTTCGTGAGCCACTTAATTAGAAATTGCCAGAGTACCGGACTGATGAAATGCTGCATCGTCGCTTTTTATCCGTTCACCAGAGTTGTTTTCTGTATCCGCGCTTCGCGTATATCCCGCCGGAAATTCATGATCAGAAACCCGCCCAGCAGCAACACCGTCAGCACGCCACCCGCCTGATACAGCCGGATGTACATCAGCGTGTGCCGGTTCAGCGTCGGATCGTATTGATAGCAGTAGGTCAGCAGGTTGTCCACCAGCGACCCGATCGTGCCGTGCGAAGCCTCCACCAGTCCCAGTTGCAGATCTTTCGGCGAAAACTCCACGCCCAGGTAGTACTGCGCCAGCCGTCCTTCCGGCGTCACCAGCTCGACCGCACTGGCATGAGCGAACTGCGTCATCTTCCCGTCCGGCCCTGCCATCGGCACGTATCCAAACCCCACCGTGCTCGCCAGCTGTCGAATCGCCGGCTCCTGACCGGTCAGGAAGTGCCACCCGTTGTTATCCTGCGGCCGCCCGTACCGCTTCATGTAGAACGCCTTCTCGCGTGCCGCGATCGCCGGCGTCTCCCGCGCGTCGATGCTCACAAACACCACATCGAAGTCCCGGCCCGGCTGCAGCTTCAGCATCTCCAGCGCGCCCACCAGCCCGTCGATCTCCTCAGGGCACAGGATCTTGCACTGGTAGTACACCAGCGACAAAATCACCGGACGCTTGCCGAAATAATCGCCCAGGTGCACAGCCTTGCCCGTCTCATCCACAAACGGCAGGTTCAGCGGCAGCTGCGTGTTCAGCTTCTGCTGAATGCTGATCTTCTTCAGCAGCAGCGGCTGCTGGTCCGCCGGCCTTCCCGGCTTCTTAAACCCAAACCACTGGCTCTGCGCATGGAGGGGCAGCGCTCCGGCAAGCAGCAGACCGCAGATGGCAATCGTCATCGCCACATTGAGCCGCCGCCTTGTCCCGCCGCATTGCATCGTTTTCTGCACCCTGTACCCTGAGCCCTGTACCCTGTCCTACTGGTCCGCCTTCGTTGATGTCTGCTCGCCCGCCTGCTCCGTAGGGCTGTGCAACTGCTGTTCGTAACCGGTCGGCGCAAACCCATCCGTCAACGGCATCTGCACCGTTGGCGTGCTGTCGCCCATCATCAGCGCCTGGCGCTGCTCCGCCGGAGCTACCGGCAATCCCTTTTGCGCAATCAGCTGCATCGCCTGTTCAATCGGAATCCGTACCTTGCCCTGACCCCGATCGATCCAGCTGTAGTAGTTCAGCAGCAGGTCCTCGCGCTCGTGCAGAGTCGCAACGTCCTGGTTGCCGTTATCCAGCTGCACCCGCGGCGAGGGAAACTGCTGCGTCAGCTTCGCCAGCTGCTCCTGCTGCAGCTGCGGATTCGAGCGCAGGGCCATCGTCGGCGCAATCTGGTTCGGCGCGTTCCACTTATTGACCGGCCCGTCCTCACGGTCCAGCGCCGTGTTGATCACCTTGCCCATCACGAAGCAGAAAACGAAAAACACGCCTACCGAAACCGCCAGCCCGATCAGGAACACCACAATCCCGCCCGTGCTCGCATCGGTGACTTCGTACCCTTCCCGCACCGAGGCGTCGTCCTGATGACCCTTCGGATCGTACGAATGCGGATCGTTCGGATTATGCGTGGACATAGTTGTGCTCCAGAATCTCCGCCAGGTGCGGATCGTTCGTAGCGATCAGCGGCCGGTTCTTCAGCTGTGTGAAATAGGCCACCAGCCAGAAGCAGAACAGCGCGCCCGGTACCGCGATGTACTCCAGAATCCCCCAGCTGAATTGCAGGTGCCGCGCCGCATCCTTAAAGTTCGGCTCGATCAGCCAGAACATATCCCAGAAGCCCGCGAAGATCATGATCCAGCAGGTCACCGACAGCCGGCTCTGGATCCTCTTCAGGTCCCGCGACAGCAGCAGGCTGAACGGAATCAGCCAGTGGAAGATCACATCCAGCGTCGCGATGACACCCCAGTTCCCGCGAATCCGGTCCAGATACCAGGGAATCTCCTCCGGCGAGTTGCCCGACCAGATGATCAGAAAAGCGCCGAAGGCGAAGTAGATGTTCAGCATCACCAGGGCGAAGCACAGCTTGCCCAGATCGTGCTGCTCGATCACGCGGAACGTGCTTTTGATCGGCTCCGCCTTGCTCAGCCAGATCAGCGTCAGAATCGCCAGCGGCAGCACCACGAACGCCTCGCCTACCAGATACTGGAAGCCGTAGATCGTCGAGTACCACCCCACATCCAGCGACATCACCCAGTAAATCGACAGGATGAACAGCAGCGCCGCGAACAGCACCACGCCAAACCCGCTCAGGTTCTCGAACCGCGTCCGCCAGTACGCCACGTGCGGCTCCGGATCGGCATCCCGCTTCAGTGACCACCGGTTGAGGATCGTTATGTAAACCGCGAAGATGCCAAAGCACACAAGCGAGACAACCCAGAAGTTCGTCTTGTTCAGCATCGGCGACTTCCACTGGATCGCATGCGCCAGTTCGTGCGAGATCAAACCTTTCTGCAGCGCCGCCTGCCAGTCCTCGTACTTCGCCCAGGGATACAACTGCCCTTTGGCCGCGCCGAACACCGCCACCGGAATCCACAACAGCACGATCAGCGGCCAGGTCCGAGACATCGCTTCCAGCGGGCGCCGCACAATCAGCCCCCACTTGCCGCCCGACAGATACTGCACCATCAGCAGCGCCATCCCGCCGTAGCAGAACCCGAAGCACATCACGAAGCCGTCCAGCCAGCCGCGCAGCAGATGGTTCCACCCCAAACCGTTTTCCGCCTGGCCGAGGAACGCGAACAGCACCGCGATCGCGGAAAACACCAGCCCCGCGATCAGCGCGCGCCGCCGCCAGTTGTCCACGAACGCCGGCGCGCTCAGCGTCGACGGCAGTCCTTTATTGAAGGTTTCGTTCGCCATCGCTATTCGTGCGCTCCTGAGGGCCGCGCGGGCGCCTGCTTCGTCTCACCCTTCGTGGTAGTCATCGCCGGCTTCGTCCTGGCAGCCGGCTGCGGCGGAGCCTCGGCCGGCGCGCCCGCCGCCAGACCCACCGTCTTGTTCCCGTATACCGCGGTCTCCGGCAACGGCCACGGCCCCGCGTAACTCGCCGGCTCACCCAGATCCTGCGCCACATCCTTCAGGTTCCGCACCTGCGTGCCCGCCGGCACATCGGCCAGCGTGGCATTCTGGCTCAGCTGCAGCGCGCGAATATACGCCGCGATCGCCCACCGGTCCGCGGGGGCAATCTGCGCCTTGTAGTCCGGCATCGCGCCGTAGCCGTTGCTCATCACGTAGAAGTAGTGGCTCAGCGGCTCCGCCAGCCGGCGCGCATCGTGGAAGTTCCCCGCCGGCTTGTACCCGCGCTCCACAATCATCCCCGCGCCGTTGCCCACCCGCGAGTGGCACGGTGTGCAGTAGATATTGAAGCGCTCCTGCCCGCGGTCCAGTACCTGCATCGTCACCGGAAACGGCATCATGTCCGCTTCCTTGCCGTTCATCAGCCCGGTATAGAAATAATCGTCCTCATACAGCTGCCCGCGCGCTACCGTGTGCTCCACCTGCGGCCGCACCGAACGCCCATCGGCAAAAAGCGTCGTGCCTCGCTGCGGAAACATCCTCGGCTGGTTCTGCATGTCCTGCCGGCAGCCCGCCGCCAGCAGCAGCAACCCCGCCGCGCCTGCAATCCCCAAACTTCGCCGGAGCAGCGCAGGGGAGCGGTCGGTCTTTCTGTACGCTGTACGCTGTTCGCTGTACGCTGAGCGGTTAATACTCCACCTCCACCACCGAAACCGGCGCCTGCGCTTCCAGAAAACCCCTCGTCTCTCCCGGTTCGAACTTCGGATCTGTCGACTCCAGACACAGAAAGAACTTGTCGCTCGTCGCCCCGTTCCGGAAATTTGGCGCGTTAAAGACCGGGTGATATGGCTTGGGCAGCCCGCACAGCGCCAGCATGCCGAAGCACGCCGACAATCCGGCCCACAGAATCGTCCACTCATAAGCCGGAACCACAAAAGCCGGCCAGGAGAAGTACGGACGTCCCGCTATGTTCAGCGGATACGACCACACTGAAATCCACGTTTCCAGCCCGAACATCGCCGCAAGACCCAGCAGGCCTCCGATCAGGCACACCAGCGAAACCTCGTCGCGATGGAATCCGATCGCCTCCGCCGCTTCCTCCACCGGATACGGCGTGTAGCAGTCCATCCGCCGATAGCCCGCCTCGTAGGCAGCTTTCGCCGCCAGTACCAGCTCGGTGGGCGTATCGAATTCCGCCATCAGTGCGTACAGCCCCTCAGGAAGTGGCATTAGTCACCTGCCTCCGGAAGAAGTTCCTTTTTCTCCCGCACCTTCGCCTGGGGCAGCATCAGCCGCAACTCCGACATCGGAATCATGGGCAGGAAGCGCACGAAGAGGAAGAACAGGAAGGTAAACAGTCCCAGCGTTCCGGCAAACGTCATGTAGTCCCATTTGGTTGCGCGATACGTGCCCCACGAAGACGGCAGATAATCGCGCGTCAAACTGGTCACCACAATCACAAACCGCTCAAACCACATGCCCGTGTTCACAATGAGCGACATCAGGAACATCAGCCCAACGTTGCTCCGGAACTTCCGGATCCACATCAGCTGCGGCAGCGCGATGTTGCACGTGATCAGCACCCAGTACGACCAGCCCATGGGCCCGAACATGCGGTTCCACATCATGAAGTATTCCCAGTGGCTGGCCGAATACCAGCTCATGAATACTTCCGTGGAGTAGCCGTAGGCCACGATCATCCCCGTCGCCAGCATCACCTTGCCGCAGTTATCGATGTGCCGGATCGTGATCAGATCTTCCAGGTGATAGAACTTGCGAATCGGAATCGCCAGCGTCAGCACCATGGCGAACCCCGAATAGATCGCCCCGGCCACGAAGTACGGCGGGAAGATCGTCGTGTGCCACCCCGGCAGCAGCGCTACCGAAAAGTCGAGCGAAATGACGCTGTGTACTGAGAGCACCAGCGGCGTTGCCAGGCCGGCCAGCAGCAGCGACGCCGTCTCGTACCGCACCCAGTGCCGCACCGACCCGCGCCAGCCCACGCTCAGCAGGCCGTACACAAACTGCCCGAACTTCGTCTGCGAACGGTCCCGCAGCGTTCCCAGGTCGGGGATCATGCCCATGTACCAGAACACCACCGAGATGGTCGCGTACGTCGAAACTGCGAACACGTCCCACAGCAGCGGCGACCGGAACTGCGGCCAGTAATTCATCGTGCTCGGATACGGGAACAGCCAGTACCCCAGCCACGGACGGCCTACGTGGATCAGCGGGAACATACCGGCGCAGACCACGGCGAAAATCGTCATCGCCTCGGCAAACCGGTTAATCGAGTTCCGCCAGCTCTGCTTGAACAGCAGCAGAATGGCCGAAATCAGCGTGCCCGCGTGGCCGATACCGATCCACCACACAAAGTTGATGATGGCGAAGCCCCACGCCACCGGTATCGTGATGGCCCAGATCCCCACGCCCTTCAGGAACAGCCAGGTCACGGCGGTCATCAGCATCAGGACAAAACCGCCCGCCAGCATGAACCCAAACCACCAGCCCAGCGGCGTGTGGCTCGTCAGCACAATGCGGGAAACCTTCTCGGTGACCGACTTGAAGGTGTGCCCCGGCGCGATGACCCGGTATTCTCCGGTGACCGGATCCACCATCGGATTGTTAACGGGTGCGTCTTTGGTCGCCATTCGCTCCAGAATCCTCTTAACTGGCCCCTGTTTCTCTTACCTGTAACTGCAACCTGTAACCTGCTCGCTCGCTACCAGCTACGGGCCACCCGCTACCGGCTAACTCTGATACTCTCCCAGCGACTTCGCCAGATCCTCGTTGATGTTCAGAACTCCGGCTACATACGTCGTGCGCGGCCGCGTGTTGATATCGGCCAGCACTCCGTAGGTCCGCTCGTTCGTCTTGATCTTTGCCACCTGGCTGGACTTGTCGTTGATGTTCCCGAAGATGATTGCGTTCGTCGGGCACGCCTGCTGGCACGCCGTCCGGATCTCGCCATCGTGAATATCGCGGTTCTCTTTGTCTGCCTCGATCTTCACCGCTTCAATCCGCTGCACGCAGTAGCTGCACTTCTCCATCACGCCGCGGCTCCGGACACTCACTTCCGGATTGCGCATCAGCTTCAGGCTCTCCGTCTCGTAATCGGAGTACAGCAGGAAGTTGAACCGCCGCACCTTATAAGGACAGTTGTTCGAGCAGTAGCGCGTCCCAACACAGCGGTTGTAGATCATCATGTTCAGCCCTTCGGGCGAGTGCACGGTCGCGCCCACCGGGCAAACCTGTTCGCACGGCGCGTTCTCGCACTGATGGCACGTCATCGGCTGGAAGTGCGCCCGCGGCGCCGCCAGATCGCCTTCGTAATAGGTATCGATCCGGATCCACTGCATGATGCGGCCGATCTTCGTCTGCTCCCGCCCCACCACCGCAATATTGTTCTCCGCGTAGCAGGCGACCACACAGGCGTTGCAGCCCACGCATGAATTCAAATCGATCGACATGCCCCAGGCATTCTTGTCGTATCGGTACGCCGGGAACATGCTCTCGTTGGGCTCCGGCGACCAGTGCGCCACGCCCTCATGCGCAAAGTCGGGATCCGACTTGAACTCGGTCAGCGTCGTATACCGGATAATTCCCCGGTCCAGCGCCTCGTTGCCTTCCAGCGAATGCGTCCCGCTGCCGTCGCCGCCATGCGAAGCGCTGCGCTGATCGATGTGGTTGCTCTTCGGCGCGCACAGGTCGTAGATCCCCCCCGTCCGCCGCAGAGTCGCACCCATCTGCGCATACGGCGCGTCCGACGACTGCACCAGATAGCCGTTGTACCCCACGCCGCCGGCCACGCGCCCAACCCGGCGCCCCTGCCCCAGCGTCACTACCACCACGCCATCCGACTGCCCCGGAACCGCCAGCGCACCGGCCACGATCTTCCGCCCGCCTACGCTGATCTCGACCGCGTCGTTCTCCTGCAGTCCGTTCTTCTCCAGCGTCGCGTAGCTCATCTGCGCCGCGTTATCCCATGACAGGTTCGTCAGAGGCCGCGGAATCTCCTGCAGCCACCCCACATTCGCGAACCGCCCGTCGTACACATGCGGATCCGGCCGGAACAGCAGCTCAACCCCATTCCCCGCCGCAGCCGTGGCCGCCGCGGTTCCCAGGCCGCCCTTCGCCGTCACCGTCTTCGGCTGGAATGCCGTATCGGCGATCCACCCATCGTGTAGTACCTTGCGCCAGTTAAATTCCGCATCGCCCTTCGCCAGCGGCCCGCCGTTCTGCATCCACGTCGCCCGCACCGCGTCGTACGCCGATACATCCGGATGATCCAGCAGCGACTGCAGAATCTCATGCGCCGTGTGGCCGCCATACATCGGCTCGATCATCGGCTGCACGATGCTCACCGTGCCGTCGTAGGCTCGCGCATCCGACCACATCTCCAGGTAGTGCGCGTTGTTGATGTGCCACTGCGCGATCTCGCCCGTCTCGTCGAGATGCGACCCGAGATGCACAACCGTTCCCACCTTGTTCAGCGCGCTCTCAAACTCCAGATCGGCCGGCGCCGTGTAAACGGGGTTCGCATTCAGAATCACCAGCCAGTCCACTTTGCCGGCGTTCATGTCCGCAACCAGCGACTTCAGCTCCGCAGTCTGGATCGACGGCATCGGGTTCACGGGATCGGTGTACACCACCGTCTTGCCCACGTTCCCCAGCTTCTCGTTGATCGCGAATGCTGCAAGGTGCACTTCCGGCGGAGCCATCTCGCCCGGGATCACCACGCACTTGCCGCCGCTCGCCTGCAGATCGGCGGCCACACCCGCCAGGTACTTCGCCTCGTGATCCGACCAGTTGCCGCCCTGCCCGGCGCCTGCGCCCACTGCCGCCGCCAGCGCCTGCGCAAACGCCGCCATCTGGCTCGGCCGCACTGCCAGCCGATGCTCCGCCTTGAAGCCCGTCAGCGTCGTCTCGGTCTCGATCGTGTACAGACGGTTCATCTCGTCCGTGCCCGCCAGCTTCCGCTTGTTGGCGTAATCCTGCGCCAGCCGGTGGAATCCCGGATACTGCGCGCCACCCAGGAAATTCGCGTCCAGCGAAACAATCACGTCCGCCTGGTCCAGCCGATACTGCGCATCCACATACTGCCCAAAAGCCTGCTTTGCCGCCGTGTAATGGCTGTCGCGGTTCAGCGGGTCGTACTGGATGAACTTCGCCTGCGGATAATTCTTCTGTCCCTGCTGCCACTGCGCCGCCATCGTCGGCGAGGTCACCGTCGCGCTCAGGAAGTACAGCCCCTGCCCTCCCGACGCCTTCTTGTCCGCCAGCATCGACCGGAACGACGCCAGAAACGCCGGCCACGACCGCGTCTCACCGCGATACAGAATGTGCTGCGATCGGTCCGGATCGTACATATCCAGCAGCGTCGCCTGCGTGATCGGATCCGAGCTGCCACGGTTATACGGATGCTCCGGGTTCCCATCCACCTTGATAGGCCGATACGCCGCGCTCTTGATCAGTACCGGCACCGCGCCCGTCGTGAACGGAAACGCGCTCGCAAAATACACCGGCTTGCCCAGAATCAGATCCGCCGGCGCCTTCACGTACGGCATGATCGCTTCGTCCGGCTGCTTCGTGCAGCCCGCCAAGCCGGCCAGCGCCATCGAGGCGCCCATCACCTTCAAAAAGCTGCGCCGCGATACCGGATCGATCCACTCCGATGCCTGCGACGGAAACTCCTCGTTCACCAGCTCGGCAAACTCCGGCGCATCCACCAGCTCATCAACCGACCGCCAGAAACGAGGCCCCTTCTGATTCGCCAGCTTCGCTCGCACCTGCTCCAGCGTCAGCTTCTTCGGCTGCTCAATCTGCACCAGGGTGTTCTCATTTCCGCTGTCCGCCATCTGCTGTTCCGTTCCCGGGACGCTGGTCGCTGCCAACTCTTCTGTACGCTGTGCGCTAAACGCTGTACGCTCGCTCTTGTTCATCGGTGGCAAACCTCGCAGCTCGTCAGCTCACGCGGCGGACGTATGTCGTAATGCTGCAGCAGAAACTTGCCCAGCTCGTCCTGGCTCGTGAACTTCACGTAGTGCATCCCCGCCGGCAGCTTCTCCGGCATCGTGTCCTCGCTGCCAATGCCCGTCCCGGCCACTTGTGGCGCCAGGCCCGTCGGCGGACGGCTCAACACCGCCATCTGAATCCCGCCCGCTCCCGGATTCGTCTCCGTGCAGGTCACACTCTCCGCGGTCGGCGTCCCCTTGGAAACATCCTCGGCCGCGCACCACACCGGCTTCAGCTCCGACGCCCCCGTCCATGCCATGTTGTAAATTTCGCTGGTCGGCCGCAGATTCTTCGCCGGATCCCGATGGCAGTTCAGACACCACTCCATCTGCAGCGAGTTCTGCATGTACATGATCGGCATCTCGTCCACCCGCCCATGACACGACGAGCAGCCGATGCCCTTGTTCACATGAATTTCATGGTTAAAGAAAACAAAATCCGGCAGATCGTGCACCCGCGTCCACGGTATCGACTGGCCCGTCGCCCAGCTCTCCCGCACCGGCTTCAGCAAATCCGCGTCCGTCCAGATCTGCGCGTGGCAGTTCATGCATGTCTTGGTCGGCGGAATCCCCGCGTAGCTCGACTCCTCTACCGACGTATGACAGTACTGGCACTGCAGCCCCAGCCCTTCCACGTGATGCTTGTGGCTGAAGGGCACCGGCTGATCCGCCCGCTGTCCCTGCCGCGTCACCCATGGCGACCGCTGCAGTTCATCCAGTGTCAACCCCAGGCTGATAATGATCAGCCCCGTCAAAATCAGGCTCATCCGGGCCAGCGCGTTCGAGCTGCGGTCAAAAATCTGCGGCATGAATGCGTCCTGCTTCTCCTAGGTAAATCTGCCAGGTAAATCGCTGCGAGGTGAGGGCTTGCAGTTGCCGGCGATCATCCCCTCATCTGAAGTGCGGCGCGCATGTGAAGCAGGCACCGAAATCAGACGCTGTCGTGCGGGGTCATCCCCGAAGGAGCCTTGCTGCTGATCCAGCGCACAGTAACTCACCGCTCGGGTCGGCCCCTGTGTTCTGGAAAAGGTCTGATTGTGTCCTGGATCACACCCGATTGTGATCTGCATCACAAAACTTCCGCGAAAGAAGAACTATAGCGGCACATTGCCGCCCTCTGCAAGCGACCCGCCCTGAGATGAAAAAAAATCTCTGCGCGTTTCCCGCGCCAGACACATCAGCAACCCTCCGCCCCGTTCCTGTGCGAACCCCCGAACACCGCTCTCCATCGAGGTCCGCACGCGTCGGGCCTGGAAATCGTCCGCCCTAATCTGTAACCGTCCCGATGCCTTATCTGCCCCGGCCCGGCTGCGCTACCATAACCCGCAACCTGCTGTACCCTGTGGTCACCATGACCGACGGAAGACGCGCCGTCCGCTACGACTCCGCAAAAGCCTGCAGCGACCTCGCCGCTGCCGACCCCAAACTCGGCGACCTCATGCGCCGCGCCGGCCCCTTCACGCTAAAGCTCAAGAGCCAGCACTCGCCCTTCGAAGCCCTGCTCGAGTCCATCATTTATCAGCAGCTCCACGGCAAGGCAGCCGCGGCCATCCTCAAGCGTCTGCTCACCGCCTTCGGCGAACTCCACCTCGCACCCGAGCTCCTGCTCGAAACTTCCGACGACCGGCTCCGAGCCTGCGGCCTCTCCGCCTCCAAGACCAAAGCCCTCCGCGATCTCGCCGCAAAGACCATTGACGGCACCGTCCCCACCCTCACCGCCATCCGCCGCATGCCCGACGCGGAAATCATCGAGCGCCTCACCGCAGTCCGCGGCATCGGCACCTGGACCGTCGAAATGCTCCTCATCTTCCGCCTCGGCCGCCCCGACGTCTTCCCCGTCACCGACTACGGCGTCCGCAAAGGCTTCGCGCTAACCTTCAATCGCCTGCCCAAAAGTAAGCCGTTCGACGCCTCCATGCTCGCCAAACCCGACGCCATGCTGCGCCGCGCTGAAAAATGGCGGCCGTGGCGCTCCGTCGCCAGCTGGTACCTCTGGCGCGCCTGCGACCTCGCCTCAAAACAAAAAATGGTCCTCCCGGACTGAAAGGAAAGCCACTTCCAGCCAGTTCCCGGTGATGCCCGCCCATCTCTCGAAAAGATATATCTCAAAACATGTTGACAAGATCCAGTCACACGATATATCTTGAAATACAACAAGGAGGGAAATAAAAACCCTATGTTTGGACATACCAATTTCGATCAAGCCCGGCACGACTGCCGCTTCGGCGGACGCGAAGACTTCGCAGAGCACGTCAGGCAGCATTTCGGCGGCCGCGGCCGTCACTCCCGTCACGGATGGGGCGGCGGTCCCTGGGCCGGCTTCGGCGGCGGCCGCGAGCGCCTCTTCGACGCCGGCGATATCCGCCTCGTCATCCTCAAGCTGCTCTCTGAGCAGCCCAGCTACGGCTATCAGCTCATCAAGACCATGGAAGAGCGCCTCGCCGGCGGATACACCCCCAGCGCCGGCGTCATCTACCCCACTCTCACCCTGCTCGAGGAGGAAGGGCTGGCAATCTCGTCCACTTCCGAGAGCAATAAGAAAATCTACTCCGTCACCCCGGAAGGCCTGGCCTTCCTCGAGCAAAACAAGGAGCGCGTTGCTGCGCTCTTCGAACGCCTCGAAGAAGCCGGCGACGAATTCCGCCGCGGCCGCTCCCCGGAGATCATGAAGGCCTTCATGAACCTGCGCGGCGCCGTCATGGCCCGCGTCGCTCGCGGCAACGCCACACCCGAACAGCTTCGCCGCATCGTCGAAGCCATCGACGCCGCAGCGAAATCCATCGACCAGCTATAGCGCTTCATTCGTGAGGCCCAAAATCAGAAGGGCCACCGCCGCGGCGGTAGCCCTCTGGTTCGTCTGTAACCCGTAACGTGTCCCTGTACCCTGCCTTTACTGTCCCCCCACCCCGTCTGTCGGCACATATTCGCTGGGCCGACGCGGATGATCCAGCCGATCGGTCATCATGCTGCCGAACTGAACTGACTGCAGCTCGTGCTGATCGCCGTTCTCGTCAAACCGCAGGACCACCCGCGAGTCATAGGGGGAGGCATCTCCGGATCCGGCGATCCAGGTGAAGCTGCGCGACCATGACGATACCGACCGGAGCGTGACAACGCTGCTCGCGGCATCGTGTCCGATCTGATACCGCCCCGCCGGACAGACTTTGCCATTCACGGTGAAAGAGAACGGAACATTCACCATCACTTCTGCCATTGCGGGCGCTGCCGCCACGGCCCCCGCCATCATCACGGCGGCGGCCATTACCAGTTTCGGGAATAAAGATCGCATGGGGGAAACCTCCTGTTGCACCCCATGCTGCTCCGCCCCCAAAAAGAAAGGCATCAAGTTCCCGTCCAGTTTTCGTCAAGTCTCAGCCGGCGGTCTTGCGCCCGGCTGCGCTCGCATCTCGCGTTGCGGTAAACGCCGCGTGAATCTCCGCAATCGCCTCGGCGCGCTCCCTGCCGGCCAAATGCTCCGCCACACGCAGCGCCTGTTCCACAAGATTCTCTGCCTCCGCGGTCGCCCGCCGCTCCCGCGCATGCTGGGCCGCTTCGCACAGCGTCGCGCTCGCCCTGCGCCAGTCGCCCGCGGCTTCATAATGCATCGAGCGTTCCCGTGCCACCGCCGCCTCCCGCCCTCTGAACAGCTCGCCCATCCGATCGGCGATCCGCCCATGCCACTGCGCCCGGCGCGCTGCCGGCTGCCGCCGATACAGCACCTCGCGATACAGTCCGTGAACAAATACGTAGAAGTCGGATCGCGCCCCGTCCGGCAGCTCATCTTCGCCCGCACGCTCCACAAACCGCACCCGCCGCGCCAGCCCGTCGCAGGCCTCCTCCATCCGTGCCGGATCCTCTTCCAGGGCCGCCGCTATCGCCCATAACGGAAACGCCACCCCCATCGTGCTGCCCGCGGCCAGAACTCGCTGATCCTCCGGCCTGAGCCTTTCAATGTCCAGTTCGATCATCTGCGCCAGCCGGTCCGGCACTTCCGCATCCATCTCGTCAAATGAGCCCCGCGCCGCCCATCCATCGCCGTTCTCCCGCACCAGAAAACGCCGCGCCAGCAGGTGCTCCACAAGAGCAATCGCAAACAGCGGATTTCCCTCCGACCGCTGGTGCACAAACGCCGTCAGCCCAGGAGGCAGCGCCTCGTCCCCCAGCTCGCGCCGCAGCAGCGTGCCCATCGCGGTCTGCGTCAGCGGCGGCAGCACCATCTCTTCGCACAGCTGCCGCATCAGCAGATTCTGCTTCAGCCTCCGCAGCGCTCCATCGTCCGCACCTGCCTCGGCCGCCGCCCCTCCGCTCTCCGGAACGCACGTCGCCAACACCATCAGCTTCGCCGGCGCACGCCGCCGCGCCATGCCTGATAGCAGTTGCAGCGTCCCTGCGTCGGCCCATTGCAGATCCTCCAGCACCAGCACCAGCGGGCGCTCGGCGGCCATCTCTTCCAGCGCCGCGCACAAGTCCCCCGGCTTCCGATCCAGGCTCACCGGCGGCAAAGTGTGCATCGCAGGCGCGCGTCCCATAGCCGCCGCCCACGCCGGCGCGGTTCGACCCAGCACCCGGTACGCGGACTCTCCGTCTGCGCCCGCGCACATCGCTCCCAGCGCTTCCATCAGCGGGTAGTATTCTTCCCGGCTGCCGTACCCCTCCACGCACTGCCCTCGCGTCACGCGCGCGGCCTCCAGCCCCGAGCAGAATGCGTCCGCCAGGGCGGTTTTCCCGATCCCCGATTCGCCGGTCACAAACACCACCTGCCGCTCGCCCCGAGCCGCCCGCTGCATCGCGCTCCTCAGCCGTGCCAGCTCTTCCTCGCGCCCTGCCACGCCCCGCCCGCATCCCGCCGTTGCGGCCGCATTCGCCCTGCACGCGCCTGCTCGCTGCCCGTCCTCTTCCACCCGCGCTACAAAGCAGTACCCGCGCTTCGGCAGCGTCTGAATAAAACGCGGCTGCCCCGCATCGTCCCCCAGCAACTTCCGCAGCTCCAGCACGTAGGTCCGCAGCACCTGCGGCTGCACGTACGTCTCCGGCCACAGCGCGTCCAGCAATTCATCATGCGAAATCAACCGGCCCGAGTGCTCCACCAGATAGCGCATCAGCTCAAACGGCCGCCGCGCCAGCAGCAGCTGTTCTCCTTCCCGCCACAGACACTCATTCCCGGTGTCGAGCTGAAATCCGGAAAATTGCTTCATTGTGCCGGCTCCCGCCCGGCCGCCGGCATCCCGGCTCCGCGGCGCTCGCTCTGAAAGACGTATCTCGAGGGAATCCGGCGCACAGCTTTTTTCACTCTCGCAACTCAATCTCCATTCGTGGAACCAGGAATGATGCGCTGCTTCGCCTGAAATGTTGAGGTTTCCCCCCCGGACCGCAGGATGCGGCCAGTCATCAGCCGTCCGCTTTCGGACACCCAGTGTCCGTTCGCATCCATCCACCCTGCAAAGATGGACGGGCCTTCGGCGCAGCGGCCTGTGTCCGTCGGCTCAGTCGAGCGCCCCGCCGCAGTACCGCCGTAATGTTTCCCACTCAGTTTTTGCTTGTCCCGGAGAATCTCCGTCCGCTAGCCTGAAAATCATGGGGATCGTGCCTCGGCCGATCCCCTTCGCATTTTGCGAGGCTCCCAGGAGCCCGCATCCTGCTCTTTGAAAACCCGGCCGGTTCAGGAGCTTGGATCCTCCCGGACCCGCTCGACAAGGTAATACCCAAAAGGTATTACCCTCCAGCTCCCGCAAAATCAATTACATCCATAAGGCCCAGGGGGAGGGGGGTGCCCCCAGGCAGCCTTTCCGAGCAGTTTTGCCAATTCATGGTTTGCCAACATCCACCCCCTTTTGCCTTGTTATTCTGGTTGGGTTATGACGACGAAAAAAGAGCTCCTGAAAGACCCCATTCGCCACATCGACATCCGTCAGCACAATGTCGTCGCCTTAGTCGACGCCATGCAGTCGATGGCTTACAGCTCCCGTGATCTTGCCCGGGCTGCTTCCATCTACGAGCGCATGCTGCGCGACCAGGATTGTGGCGTGATCCTCTGCCTCGCCGGCTCGCTGATTTCTGCGGGCCTCAAGCAAATCTTCGTCGACCTCGTTCGCAACAACATGGTCGATGCCATCGTCTCCACAGGAGCCAACATCGTCGACCAGGACTTCTTCGAAGCTCTCGGCTATCGCCACTACATCGCCGACGAGATCATGCGCTCCGGAACCCAGGATGGCGTCCTCCGCGAACTGATGATCGATCGCATCTACGACACCCTCATCGACGAGGAAGAGCTCCGCGCCTGCGACGAAACCACCGAAAAGGTCGCCGATTCGCTTCCGCCGCGCCCTCACAGCTCCCGTGAGTTCATCCGAGCGATGGGCGCCTGGCTCGAAGCCAACGGCAAGACCCCGGAAAAAGGCGGTGCCGACTCGATCGTCTACGCCGCCTACCAGAAAGACGTTCCCATCTTCTGCCCAGCCTTCAGCGACTGCTCAGCCGGCTTCGGCCTCGTCGCTCACCAGCACAAGCGTCAGGACAAGCCCAAAGTTTCGATCGACTCGGCGAAAGATTTCTACGAGCTCACCCAGCTCAAGATCGCGAACCCCACAACGGGTCTGCTCATGATCGGCGGCGGCGTTCCCAAGAACTTTGCCCAGGACATCGTGGTCGCAGCCGACATCCTCGGCAACGAAGCCCCAATGCACAAATACGCCATCCAGATCACGGTTGCAGACGTTCGCGACGGCGCTCTCTCCTCGAGCACACTCAAGGAAGCCAGCTCCTGGGGCAAAGTCGACACCACCTTCGAACAGATGGTCTACAGCGAGGCTACCCTCGCGCTGCCGCTCATCGCTGGCTATGTCTGGCATAAAAAGGCTGGAGCCAGCCGTTCCGAGCGCCGCTGGAGCCGCATCCTCGAGCCGGTCACCGCATAATCCCAAGCGCCGCCCGGTTTCTCCCGCGGCGGCGGCCGCCCTCCAAAAGAGTTCGACACCTGCCGGGCTTTCCCATTACATTATGGGCACCTTCTCGCATTCCCGTACTCTCCCGCTATCTCCTTGTCCGATAATGGGAATGCGCAATTAAGGTCCACGGAATCATGCCTGTGACCCGACTTACCCAGTCCCGGTCCGTCACCCGAGCCTTTGTCATCGCTCTGGCCTTCTCCCTCGCTGGCGCACTCGTGCTGGCGCGCGCGGGCAGCGCTCCCACTCAGAATCATCCCTGGATCTTCTGGTTCGCCGCCTTTTGGACCCTCGCGCAGGCCCTGCTCGTCGCCATCGCCCTCTCCAGCTTCCGCTCCTCCATGCGACAGCGTCAGGCGGAGCGCCAGCTGCAGCGGGTCGCCCGCCTGCATCGCAGCATCCTCGACTCCGCCGGCCCCATGATGATCGCGTGCGATCTCACCGGACGCATTACCCTGTTTAATCCCGCAGCCGAGCGGATGCTCGGCTTTCGCGCAGCCGATGTCGTCGGCCAGATCCTTGCTCAGGAACTGTTTCCCGAGAGTGAGATGGCCCGTGTGGGTGACCAGCTTGCCGCCTCAATGGCCGGTACC
>JBAUZR010000803.1:0-1559 GCA_049585375.1 Acidobacteriaceae bacterium | reverse complement strand
CCGCGATCCGAAGCGCGCGATCCCGCAGGAGCCCGGGCTTGTGGTCTCGCCAGCGGACGGCAAAGTGACTGAAGTCGCCCGGGTTTCCACCCCGGCAGGCGGATTGCTTCGCATCAGCATCTTCCTGAGCGTGTTCGATGTTCACGTAAACCGCTCGCCGGTGGCCGGGATTCTGCGGGAGGTCCGGTACAAGAAGGGCCAATATCTGAATGCGATGAATCCGGCCTCGGCGGAGCACAACGAGCAGAACCTGGCGCGGATGGAGTGCGACGACGGCACGCAGGTTTCCTTCATCCAAATCGCCGGCCTGCTGGCGCGGCGGATTGTTTTCAACAAGAAGGTCGGGGATGTGCTGGAGCGCGGCGAACGGGTGGGACTGATCAAATTCGGCTCGCGCACGGATGTTCTGCTGCCGGATTATGCCGAGCCGCTGGTGAAACCGGGCGACCGTGTGCGGGGCGGATCGAGCGTGATTGCCCGGCTGCCGGAAGCGGAGTTTGAGCCGCTGCTGGCCGCGGCGGACGCGGAGATGTCGATTTGAACGGCCGCCCGCAAGGCGATCTTCCTGCGATTATGGGCGGCCCGACGCGCCCTCGCCGGCGGGCAAGGGGGATGTTCCTGCTGCCGTCGATGTTTACCGCGGTCAACATCGCAGCCGGCTTTTTTGCGATTACCCAGAGCCTTGAGGGCAGTGCGCTCGAGCCGCACCACTTCGACTACGCTGCAGTGGCGATCGGTCTGGCGATCCCGTTTGACGCTCTCGATGGGCGCATCGCCCGGCTCACCAATACGGAGAGCGATTTCGGCCGCGAGCTGGACTCACTGGCGGACGTGATCACCTTCGGGGTGGCGCCGAGCATTCTCGCCTTTGCGTGGGGATTTCGCTCACTGCCCCAGAGCCCGGATTACCGCGTCAAGCTGGTGCAGTTCGGGGCGTTCGTGTGTTTTCTTTTTCTGATCTGTGGAGCGAGTCGTCTGGCACGCTTCAACATCAGCGTGAATCCCACACCCAAGAACCCTGGGCGCCCAGGGCGCAAGTATTTCGTGGGAATGCCGATTCCGGCAGCCGCGGGCATAGTCGCGGCCGTGGTCCACGGATTCATTGGGTTGCCCATCTTTACGTGGTGGCTGTCGATTATCTGGGGCATCCTCGTCGCGTTCATCGGCTTTCTTATGGTGAGCACCTGGCGGTTCTGGAGCGGGAAAGAGATCAACCTGACCGGCCGTCAGCCCTTTCGCTGGATCGTCCTGCTTGGGCTCAGCATCTACCTGCTCGTATTCTTTTCACGCGAAGTGCTGCTCGTGCTCGCCTTCGTCTACATGTTTTCCGGAGTGCTGGCGCGGCTGGCGTACTCATGGCGCCGGCGTCACAAACCGATAACCCAGACGATGCCTTCCTGAGGCACGACCAAAAAGGGCTGTAACGGATGACGGATCACTCGAAAATTGCCATTGTCGGTGCAGGATCGCTGCGCGGCAAAGAACTGAACGATGCTCTGGCGGATTCCCCTTTTGCTGAAGCGGATTTTCTCCTGATGGATGACGAAGCAGAGCTGGGC
>JBAUZR010000802.1:0-5519 GCA_049585375.1 Acidobacteriaceae bacterium | reverse complement strand
GGGGGACAGAGGGCATTTCAGGACAAGCAGGTCCGATTAGAGTACCCGGTGATGCCGGATGGCTGGGGCAAGAGCAAGGTCCATCGCTTCGCTCGGGATGACAACCTTATTGTACGGATCAGCATTGTACGGATCAGCCGAAGGCGAGCTCGTCGGGGGATTCAAGGGGGGTGCCGCAGACACGGCAGATGACGGCGGAGCAGTCGCCACAGACCAGGGGATCGTCGACGGAGCGCGCACAGGCGGGGCACCAGAGGCGGATGGGTTGCTGCGGGGATGCTGGCGCGGCAGGCGTATCGGGCATAGGTCTATTGTGGTGGATCGGAGTTTTGTTTGCCATCCCGGTGCCTGCGGGCCGTTGGCGTGACGGAAGGGAATTCACCACAGAGGACACAGGGGACACAGAGGGAAGAGAGGCGAGTCGGGAGGCGAACGGGCCGGCGCCGGCGGAGTTGCAACCGAGGCACGTGTCGAAATTTGTTCAGGTTGGGAAAAAAGGATGCAGTTTTCCTCGCAACTGGCTGTTTACTATCCCTTAAAGGGAAGGTGGCAAATCTCTGTGCGCGGGCGGATCGCGTATAAGGATGTCCTGGCTGGAGCGCGGATGCGATGGCTGCGGATGGGGTCAGAGACGAGCCGCTGAGGAGGGGCAAAGCGATGGCGACGGCAGGCCTGGATCATGGGATGTTGTGGACCGACCTGGAAGGTCGTGAGCTGAACGGGCGCTGGAAGCTGATCCGGCTGGTACGGCCGGAGGGGCGAACGGCGTGGTTCGAGGCGACGGGTCCGGACGGTAAGGCGGCGATGCTGAGCATCACGGAGACGCTGAACGACGAAGACGATCTGCTGGAGCGGCTGTGGGCGGCGGGCCAGATCCGGCACCCGAACGTGGTGGCGATTCGCGAGGCGGCGGTAGCGCATGTGGATGAGACGCCGCTGGTGATCGCAGCCATGGAGCCGACGGAGGAGAACCTGGCGGATGTGCTGCGGGAGCGGCCGCTGAACGCGACGGAAGCGCGGCAGGTTCTGGATGCGCTGGTGGCGGCGCTGGGTGTGATCCACGCGCGGGGCCTGGTGCATGGTCGCGTGGAGGCAGCGAGCGTTGTGGCTATGGGCGAGACGATCAAGCTGCGCAGCGACTGCATGCATCTGGCGGCCACGGTGGCCATGAGCGCCGCCGACGATGTGCGATGCGCGGGACGGGTAGTGACGCAGGCGATGACGCGGCGCCTGCCTTCGGGAGAAAACGATCCAGTGCTGCAGCTGCTGCCGGAACCGACGGCGCGGGCGGTGCGGCGGGCGCTGAGCGGGAATGCCACAGCGGGTGAGGTGGCCGCGCTGGCGGGCACGCGGCTGGAGGTGATCTCGGAGAGACGGGAAGAGGTACGGATCGATCCGATGTCAAAGACGGCGCCCAAGATGGCTGTCCCGGATGTGGTGATTCCGAAGCCGCAGCCGCCGGCAGGGGCAAAGAACGGGGCAGAAGGGACGCTGCCGGCGGATCGGGATCTGCCGCGAGGAGTAGAGAAGGCGGAGCCATCGGTGAAACCAGGGGTTTCGCCGGCACGGCGGATTCTGCCGATGCGGCCGGTGGATGTGCATCCGGAGACGCTGCCGTTGTTCGACGATGAAGTAGCAATGCTGCCTGCTTCAACGCGGCCGGTGGAAGAGAACGAGCCGGAGTGGGGGCGCTGGCCAACGGCGCCGTATATCGTGATATCCGCGGTGGCTTTGATTCTGGTCACGGTGTTTACCCTGTATGGGATTCTGCATCGGAAACCGGCAGCAGCGAAGGTTCCGGCGACGCCCAGGGTGGTGGTGGAACGGCCGACGGCTCCGGTGAAGGCAACGGCGCCTGCGGCTGTGATGGCTCCGGCGGGTCCAGGATGGCGGGTGATTGCGTACACGTATGTTCGCCGGGAAGAGGCCGAGAGGAAGGCGGCGGAGCTGGCGAAGCAGTATCCGGAATTGCATGCGACGGAATTCTCGCCACGAGCGGGGCGATATCTGGTGTCGCTGGGGGGCGTGATGAGCCGGTCCGATGCGGTGACGCTGCGGGCGAAAGTGCTGGCGATGGGCTTTCCCAGTGATACGTACGCCCGCAATTACAAATAGCCGGCGTGGTGAGCGAGGACCGGCTCGGACGGTGCGGATGCCCGCATTTTTTATTGTCGAAGTGCCTGCACGGGGGTAAGATGGTCCTTCCCCAGGCGCTGCGGCGACTGCGCGGTTCGATGGGGTGGTTCAGGTTTTCGAGGAACTCCCCAGTTCCAGCAGCGGAGATCGTGTGGACGGCAGAACAGCGGTACTGATCATTGACGATGATCCGACCCACCTGCGGATTTATGGCTGGATCATCGGAGCCGCGGGCTATGAGGCGATGCCGGCACTGGTGAGAGGGGATCGGATCGATTTTCCTGAGGGCCAGGCGGATGTGGTGGTCATGGACTACCGGCTGTCGGGTCAGCTGACGGCGGTGCAGGCGGCCCAGGAGACGCAGAGTCGTTATCCCCAGGCACCGATCATCGTATTGTCGGACATGTACGATTTGCCGGCGGACATTGCTCCGTATGCGCAGGCGTTTGTACGAAAGGGCGAGCCGGCGAAGTTGGTAGAGACGCTGGCGACCCTGACGGCCGGCACCGGATCTGTGCGGCCGAATAACGTCGCATAGAGGGATCTTTTCTTTCCAGAAAACCATGAAGCAGCGCTTGTGCATCGAAGCGCAAAGCGCAGCAGGGATTCACCCAAACAGCTTCTCTCCCGGGCGGCTGGGCCTTGCCTGCTTTGACTGAGAAATGAGGGCGCAGTCGACTGGCGGCCCGAAGAGAGTATGCGCAGACCTGTACGAATCCTCCAGGTTGGTGGTGTGTTGTGGATGGTGCTCGGCGTGGCCTGGACGGGCAGTCGAGGCGCATCGGCGGCGCCGTTGCTGGGAAGGCAGCGTGACAGCGCGCAGCTCAAGAGCATGTCCCTGGAGCAACTGGGCAATGTGGAGGTGACTACAGTCTCCAAGCAGCCGGAGGAGGTGTGGCATACCCCGGCAGCCGTGACCGTGCTGACGCACGATGATATTGAGCGCTCGGGGGCGACGACGATTCCGGATCTGCTGCGTCTGGTTCCGGGCGTGCAGGTGTCGCAGGAGCAGAGCGATCAGTGGGCGGTGGGCATTCGGGGATTTGACGGACAGTTTTCCCGGGGATTGCTGGTGCTGATCGACGGGCGGAGCGTGTACACGCCGCTATTTGAGGGGGTGTACTGGGATGTGCAGGATCTGCCTTTCGACGATGTCGAGCGGATTGAAGTGATCCGCGGGCCGGGCGGATCGATCTGGGGCCCCAATGCGGTGAACGGGGTGATCAACATCATCACGAAATCCGCTGGCGCGACGCAGGGAACGCTGGTGCGGGCCGATGGCGGCGACGCAGTGGAGCATTTCACGGGATCGGTGCGGTATGGGTTCCAGTGGAGGCCGAATTTGCAGGTGCGGGTCTTTGCGAAGGGATTCAATCGTGGGCCGGAGCTGAATCCAGGACATAATCCCTTCGATGAGTGGCATCAGGAGCGGGGCGGATTTCGAGCGGACTGGGAGATTGCAGGGCGGGACCGGGTGACGACATCGGGGATGATCTACGGCGGCGGGAGCGGTGTGGAGAATCAGATTGGGACCTTCACGCCTCCGGCGCAGGTGACGGTCGATGGGGATAATGCGGTCTCTGGTGGGGACTGGATGGCGCGGTGGGATCGCGAGCTGGGCGGCGGATCGAGCATGTATCTGCAGGGCTATTACGATCGCACGCGGCGGGCGACGCCGCAGTTCACGGAGACGCGCAACACGTTTGATCTCGACTGGATCGGGCGGATCGGGAATCTGCCCCGGCAGGACGTTGTGGTGGGAGCGGGGCTGCGGGAGAGCCCCAGCCGTATCACGCAGACGCAGGCTACCGTGAATTTCCTGCCGCACGAGCAGAATGACTACATCTACAGTCTGTTCGCACAGGATGGAATTGATGTGGTGGCGGACCGGGTGACGCTGACGCTGGGCTCGAAGTTCGAGAACAACAATTTCAGCGGATGGGGCGCAGAGCCGAGCGCACGGCTGTTGTGGAATCCGCGGAGCAACATGACGGTGTGGGGTGCGGTATCGCGCGCGCTGAATATTCCGGGGCGCGTGGATCAGGATCTGACGCTGATCGGCAACGTGATTCCGTCGCCGCCGATCTTCGTCGCGGTTCTGGGCAATCCGAAGATCAGGCCCGAGGTGCAGATTGGCTGGGAGGCCGGATACCGGCAGCTGCTGTCGCAGCGGTTCTACGCGGATGTGGCGCTGTTTCACAATCAGTACGACGACGTGGAAAGCTACGGCGGCCCGGCAGCGCTGTTCACGTTCCCCACGTCGCCTTATCCCTACACGCAGATCAATGTGGCGTTTGCCAATGGTCTGAAGGGGGTAACGGATGGACTGGAGATTGCGCCGGACTGGAAGCCCGTGAGCTGGTTCGATCTGCGGGGCAGTTACTCGCACGTGCACATGGATCTGCACTCGAAGCCGGGGTTCAGTCAGGCGAGCTACGCAGCCGGATACGAGGGAGCGGCTCCGGACCACATGGGGTCGATGCAGGCGACTGTGGAACTGCCCGGCGGAGTGAAGATCGTTCCGGATTATCGTGCGGTGAGCGGGCTGCCGGCCGAGGGAGTGCGAGCGTATCAGACTGCGGATGCGCATGTGGAGTGGAAGTTCATGCGGCACTGGGGAGTGGCCGTGGACGGGCGGAATCTGCTGCAGCCCGAGCATGCGGAGTTTGCAGGGAACAATCCGGGACCGGCGGGAATTCGGCGCAGCCTCTATGCTGGGCTGCGGTGGACGAAGTGAAGCGGCGGGGCGGAGAGCGGGCAGGGGCGCGATGGTAATGAGGACCACGCGGGCGCGGGGCAAAGACGGCATCAGGCGCGTCGCGCGCTGGCGGCTGGGCGGTCTGCTGCTCGCACTGATTGGACTGGCGTCGGCCGCCGGCCTTCCCTCGCCGGGCGCACAGGCCCAGCGTCCGTCGCGTGACGAAGTGGAAGCAGCCTATCTCTACAATTTTGGGAGATTCGTACGGTGGCCTGCGGAGATGGCGCGGGGACCTCTGGTGATCTGCGTGGCAGCGCAGGACTCCCTAGCCCACGCTCTTGGCAGCCTGACAGCGGGAGAGGAGATCGACGAGCGGCCGCTGCAGGTTAAGCCAGTGGAGAGCCCGGGCGGCATGCAGGGATGTTCGATCCTGTTTATCAGTTCGATGGGGCCGGCAAGGGTGGATGCCTTTCTTGCCGCGGCGGCAGGGAAGCCGATTCTGACCGTGGGAGACGGGCCGGACTTCCTGGCGCGGGGCGGGACGATCCAGTTCGTATTGATGGAGGACCACGTTCGTTTTTCGGTGAATCTGAGTGCGGCCAACCGGGGCGGTCTGGGCCTGAGCTCGGAGTTGCTGAAGGTGGCGGTGAGCGTGACCGGCAAGCCGGGGACAGGAGGATCGCGA
>JBAUZR010000801.1:0-3767 GCA_049585375.1 Acidobacteriaceae bacterium | reverse complement strand
GGATGATGTGGAATGACGCGTGGCGTGTAATCGCTGGCAAGACGGCTTCTCGATGTTTCAGCCAAATACACAAGAACTCCTCGTGTATTTGCGCAGGCCGTACATGCCGTCATCACTGCAACAGAAGGAGATCCGGCATTCTGGTCTGAGTCCGCATAGAGTTCGACTCTTATCTCATCCGGAGCGAAAAGCCCCGGAAAGACCTCAACCCTGAAAAAATGCTGCTCATCGTGCGTCTTCACGTCGACGTTGCCAAAGCGCACGGAGCCCCAGTGCTGAGCGATTTTCCTTTGCCACTCCACCAGGCTATTGCCGAGCGCTTCGTCGTGGGCTGCACGATCCGCATACCCGGAAGCGGCAGGAAGATAATGATCTTCGGTATATTCACGCATTGCCCGGGTGGCGGAAAACTCCGCAGTCAGTTGTGCCATGCTTTCGCGGACTCGCCCCAGCCATTTCACGGGCATCCCGTTTTCGTCTCGCTCATAAAAGTCCGATATGACCTGGTTCTCCAGTACGTCAAACAACTCCGCTGCCTCCTCGGCATCCCATGCCGGATCTTCACCGTGCTCTTTGCCGTCGCCGATGGCCCACCCGACCGCAGGGGAGTAAGCTTCCGCCCACCAGCCGTCCAGCTCAGAGAGATTCAGACCCCCGTTGACTAGGACTTTCATGCCGCTCGTTCCGCAGGCTTCCCAAGGACGCCGCGGTGTGTTGATCCAGACGTCGACACCCTGCACCAGTTCCTGGGTCAGCTGCATGTCGTAATCGCTGAGAAACACGACATGCCTGCAGGCTTCCGGCCGACGGATGAAATCGTTCCACTGCTGAATCAGCGCTTGCCCGGGTAAGTCCTGGGGGTGAGCTTTTCCGGCAAGGATCAATTGCGCCGGCCGCTGCGGATTGGAGAGCAGGCGAATCAACCGCTCCGGATCATGCAGAAGAAGATTCGGACGCTTATAGGTCGCAAATCGGCGTGCGAATCCCAGAGTGAGAACCTTGTCATCGAATACGGATTCGGTGTTCGACGATTGGCGGCCTTCCGAAGCAAGCTGACGCACATATCGCACGCGGATCCGATCGGTCAGCGTGTTTCGCCCGCTTGTGCGCATCTGCCATAGCTCCGCGTCCGTCAAGTGGCGGATGTCATCATCGGCGGCGCCATCACCCCGCCAGCGCTTTTTGCCACAGGCGGTGGTCCAGAGCGCATCCGCCGCCGCCGAGTCCCAGGTCGGCACATGGATGCCATTGGTCACTGAACCGATGGGGACCTGCGGCTCGGGCCAGCGCGGAAAAAGCTCGTGAAAGATATGCCGGCTCACGTGTCCGTGCAGTTTGCTGACGCCATTGATCCGGCCGCTGCCGCGCACCGCAAGCCAGGCCATGTTGAATGATTCCGAATCATCGTCACGGTTCTGTCTTCCCATTGCGAGTAAGTCTTCAACGGGAATCGCGAGTTCGTCCTGCGCATAATGAGTGAGATATTTGCGAACGAGTTGGGGATCGAAGCGGTCAAATCCGGCTGAGACCGCAGTATGCGTGGTGAAAACATTCCCAGCTCGCGTGACATTCATGGCGAGATCAAATGGCTTTTTATGATCCTCCATGTGGAATCGCGCTCTCTCCAGGGTGGCAAAGGCTGCATGGCCTTCGTTGAGATGGCAGACCTCAGGCTGCAGACCCAGCGCCCGCAACAAGCGCCAGCCCCCGATGCCCAGCACGATCTCCTGTTTCAGACGCATCTCCGCGTCGCCACCGTAGAGTTCGCTCGTAATACCGCGGTGAGCTGCAGTATTGGCAAAGTCGTTAGTGTCGAGCAGATATAGCTTCGTTCTTCCAACAGAGGCTTCCCAGCAGCGAAGCCAGATCTTCGATCCCGGCAACTGGATCTGCAATCGCAACCATTCCCCATTCGGCCTCCGCAATGGGCGGATGGGCAACTGGCCTGGATCGTTGACCGGATACAACGCCCGCTGTCGGCCCTCCGAATCGAAATCCTGGCGGAAGTAGCCCTGGCCGTAGAGCAGGCCAACGCCCACCACCGGAACGCCCAGATCGCTCGCAGCCTTCATCTGATCGCCCGCGACATTGCCAAGTCCACCCGAGTAAATCGGCAATGCTTCGCTCAGCATGAACTCCATGCTGAAGTAGGCGGCCAATGTGAGGGGGGAGCCCGGGTGCTTCGTTTGAAACCACGCCGCGGTACTATACGATTCCCGATTCTGTTGTAGTAATTCGTCGAGACGCTGACGGAAGCCCGCTTCGGCCAATGCGGACCTGACGGTGTCCCGAGACACCGTCTGAAGAATCACCCACGGGTTCTGAGTCGCCTCCCACAGATCGGCATCGAGGCGTTTCCAGAGTTCGTCCGCCGCGTGGTTCCACGACCAGTGCAGGTTGAGCGCCAATTCCGTCAGCGCATCCATGCCGTCAGTTCCTGAATTTGTGGCCACAACACTCTCCGCTGTCGTCGCATACTTCGTGGTCTAACTGTCCGTGAACACGCTGGGCCGAGGATGTCCCTTGGCCAGTGGAGGAGGAGCGACTGCTTCGCTGAAATCAGCGGTCCAGTGCCAGTTCCTGATCTCCGGCATGTCTTCGAGGTGCTGCCGAATGTAGTCGTGGTGCTCATAGAGCTTTCGATTGAACCTATCGATGACGTCGGAAGCCACAGAACGGAGCCGTGGGACATTCTTCAGCGCGTCGATGGCAAGGTGAAAGCGGCTCATCTGATTCAGCACAACCATATCGAAGGGCGTGGTGGTGGTGCCCTGGTCCATATAGCCGCGCACATGGAAGCGCCCCTCGTTGGAGCGCCCGTGAACCATCGTATGAATGAGCCAACGATTGTTGTGAAAGGCGAAGATGACAGGCGCGTCGGTGGTGAAGAGCTCGTTGAAGGACATATTGTCCATCCCATGCGGGTGTTGATCCGGCATCATCAGAACGCTCAGATCCACCACATTCACCACTCGCACCCTGATGCCGGGAACATACTTTTGCAAAAGCCAGGAAGTCGCGCATATTTCGATGGTGGGCACGTCGCCCGCGCAGGCCAGGACGACGTCCGGCTCCGCGCCTCCGTCGTTGGTCGCAAACTTCCAACTCGATGCACCGCGCGAGCAATGCTCGAGCGCCTCATTCATGGTCAGCCACTGCAGCTGTGGTTGTTTACCGCAGGTCACGAGGTTGACGTAATTGCGGCTGCGCATACAGTGATCGAATACGCTCAGCAGGCAATTGCCGTCGGGCGGATAGTACACGCGCACGGTTTCGCTCCTGCGCGCCAGCGCATTGTCGACAAAGCCAGTTGCCTGGTGGCTGAACCCATTGTGGTCGTTGCGCCATGCGTGGCTGGTCAGCAGAACGTTGAGCGAAGCAAGCGGCTTGCGCCAGGGAAAGTCGCGGCATTGTTCCAGCCAGTTGGCATGCTGCGTCAGCATGGAATCGACTACCTGCGCGAACGCCTCGTAAGAAGACCACATGCCATGGCGCCCGGTAAGTAAGTAGCCTTCCAGCCACCCCTGGCAGCAATGTTCGCTCAATACTTCCATGATCCGTCCATCGGGACCGAGTTGATCGTCAATCGAGACAGTTTCGGCCATAAAGCAGCGTTGCGTTGCTTCGAGCGCGGAGTTCAGACGGTTGGAGTTGGTCTCATCAGGACAGAACATGCGAAAGTTCGTTGGGTTCAGCCTGAAGAGGTCACGGAAGAATTCGCCCAGTTTCCGTGGCGCCTCCGCAACCACCTCGCCGGGACCGGGAAT
>JBAUZR010000800.1:0-1689 GCA_049585375.1 Acidobacteriaceae bacterium | reverse complement strand
CCCCTGCTGCATCGGAAAATACATCGCGATCTTGCCGTCGGTCTCCAGACCGTATTGTTTGACCACTCCCACCACGCCCACGATGGTGATGGGCTTTTTCGGATCGAACCAGAGATGCTTTCCGATCGCGTCCCCGTGCGGCCAGAATCGCTGCGCGAACTTTGCATCGATGATCGCCACCAGCGGCGCGTCCAGCCCGTCCTGCTCCGCGAAAAGACGGCCCGCCACCAGCGGAATCTGCATCGCCCGGAAATAGTCCGTGGTCGCCGAGCGCTGATCCACCTGCAGCTCCTGCCCCGGCGGCGGCGCATATCCCTCCACGTGGATGCCTCCCCAGCTCACCGACCCGGTCAGCGGCAGCGCCGATACCGCGCCTTCGGCCACTACCCCTGGCAGGTGTGCGATCCGCCCTTCCAATTCCCGGTAGAACCCGTCCAGCGTCTTGTCATCGTGATACTGGCTCGCGTTCGCCACCACCTCCATCGTCAGCACATGGTCCGTGGTGAATCCTGGCGGAACCTTCTGCAGGCGGACGAAGCTGCGCATCAGCAGTCCCGCGCCGACCAGCAGAATCAGCGAGAGAGCAATTTCAGAAACCACCAGCAATCCCCGCAGACGGTGCCGCTTCATGTACAGGCCGCCATCCGCCTGTCCGCTGCGCCCGCCTGCTTTCAGCGATGAGTTGGGATCCATCCTGATCACGCGCCATGCCGGCGCCAGGCCGAAAAGCACCCCGGTCGCCAGCGAAAGGCCAAAGGTAAAGGCCAGAACCGCGCCGTTGATTCCTATCTCGTCGAGCCGGGGAATATTGCCGGGATTCATCGTGCGTACGATCGAAAGGCTCATTCGCGCCACCAGCAGGCCCGCGCCTCCCCCCAGCAATCCCAACAGAACGCTCTCCGTCAGCAATTGCCGGGTCAGCCGTTTCCAGTTCGCTCCCAGCGCCGTGCGGATCGCCACTTCCTTTTCGCGGCCCGCCGCGCGCGCCAGCAGCAGGTTGGCCACATTGGCGCATGCAATCAACAGCACCAGCGCGACCGAGCCCAGCAGCACCAGCAGCGGACGCCGCACGTCTCCCACCACCTGCTGCTGCAGCCCCACCACATCCATCCCGTAACTGGCGTCGCGCTTGTCCTTCACGCGGATGCGGCTGGCGATCACGTCGATATCCGCCTGCGCCTGCTGCGCAGAAACGCCGGGCTTCAGCCGCACCAGAATGTTGTAGTTCTCGTCGCCCCGGCGCTGCTGCGCATCCGCCCCCAGAGGCAGCGGCAGATAGATGTCGATCTTGTCCATCGGCCCTTCCGACGGCAGCACCTCGTCGCTCACCGTAAACTCGCGTCGCAGTACGCCCGCCACCTGGTAGGATTGTCCATTCAGCGTGATGCTCTTGCCCACGATGGCCGGATCGGCGTTGAACAGGCGCTGCCAGGCACCGTAGCTCAGAATGGCCACCGCCGCCTGGCCCGGTTTGTCTTCTTCCGGCAGCAGCGTGCGGCCCAGCAGAGGCCTCGCCCCCAGCATTTCCAGCAGGCTCGACTGCGTCCTCAGGATCTCCACCCGCTCCGGCTGCTCGTGGCCCGTGAGCGTGAACGATCGGCTTTGCGCCAGCGCCATCGCATCGAAGGAATGGTTCTCATGCTGAATGTCGATGTACTGCCCCGGCGACGGCCAGTCCCGCAGAATGCC
>JBAUZR010000799.1:0-9115 GCA_049585375.1 Acidobacteriaceae bacterium | reverse complement strand
CATTTGGTCTCAATGACGAAGTGAACCTTGCCGTGCTCGATCGGGATCTGGCGGCCGTGATCGAATCCGACTTCGAAGACGACCTTCGCCAAAGCCGGCCGCTTACTTTGGCCATGTTGCGGCGCCGCGGTGTGCTCAGCCGCGAGGACGAACTGCTGGATCACGTGGTGAAGTGGGAAAGCTGAAGGAAAAGGGCAGGCCCGGAGGCCTGCCCTTCCTGATTGTCGTTGAGGCGTCCTACTTCGCTGCGACCGCCGCTTCAGTCCGGGAACCAGCCTGCTCTTTCAGGGCCGCGGCTTTGTCAGTCGTTTCCCAGGTAAAGTCCGGTTCGTTCACGCGCCCGAAGTGTCCATAGGCCGCCGTCTTGCGATAGATTGGACGCCGCAGGTTCAGGCTTTCGATGATCGCCTTCGGCGTCAGGGCGAAGTTCTTCCGCACCAGACTCACGAGTTGGCTCTCGTCCACCTTGCCGGTGCCAAAGGTATCCACCAGAACGCTGACTGGCTCAGGCACGCCGATGGCGTAGGCCAGCTGAACCTCGCAACGCTCGGCCAGTCCGGCCGCCACAATGTTCTTGGCAATGTATCGGGCCATGTAGGCTGCCGAACGGTCGACCTTGGTCGGATCTTTGCCGCTGAAGGCGCCGCCGCCGTGCCGGCCCATGCCGCCGTAGGTGTCCACAATGATCTTGCGTCCGGTGAGTCCTGTATCGCCCATCGGGCCCCCGATCACAAACCGGCCGGTCGGATTGATGTGGTACTTCGTATTCTCGTCGAGGAGATGCGCCGGCAGCACGGCCTGGATCACGTGCTTCAGTATGTCCGCCCGCAGCTCTTCGTTCGTGATGGTCTCTGCATGCTGGGTGGAAATGACAACGGCATCGATACGCACCGGCTTATGGTTGGCGTCGTACTCAATGGTGACCTGCGATTTGCCGTCCGGCCGCAGGTACGGCAGTTTGCCGTTCTTGCGGACTTCCGACAGCCGTCGCGTGAGCTTGTGCGCCAGCGAAATCGCCGCCGGCATCAGTTCCGGCGTCTCGTTCGTCGCGTAGCCGAACATCATGCCCTGGTCGCCGGCTCCGCCGGTATCCACGCCCATGGCAATGTCGCCAGACTGTTTGTTGATCGTCGAAATCACCGCACAGGTGTTCGAGTCGAATCCGTAGGTGGCGTTGTCATAGCCAATCGAGGTCACCACGCCGCGCACCAACGACTGGAAATCGACATAAGCGCTGGTGGTGATTTCGCCGGCGATGACGACCAGGCCGGTTGCGGTCAGCGTCTCGCACGCAACGCGGCTGTAGGGATCCTGCTCCAGGCAGGCATCCAGGATGGCGTCGGAAACCTGGTCGGCGATCTTGTCGGGATGACCTTCGGTCACGGATTCCGAGGTAAAGAGAAAACGTTCGGCTGCTGGCAAAAGACTTCCTCCAGAGGGTTGCGGATTGCCTCGCGCGAACGGGGGCAGAATCCGATGGGATTGCTCTTCTATGGTACCAGGACCGCCCGGTGGTGGGGAAAGAGTTGCAGCCAAAAGGGAAATGGCGCAGGGAACAGCAACTGGCGGCAGGGAACCGGTGGTGCCCGCGATTCTGCCGGTTCCCGCGGGCCCTTCGCGGTTATTGTGGCTTTCCGGGAGATGGATTCGAGGCCGGCGCAGGAGAGGGTGGCGGTGGTTGGTTCGCCGGGCCCTTCTGCGGATTGCCTGTGATGTCCTGTCCGCCGTAGATCACGCGAATGCTGGTGTGGAACTGATGATAGTTCGTGTACTTCAGCGTCTCCCGCATATGGACGTCCTGACTCAGATACCCGTGCCCCGCGGAAAAGTGCAGCACTCCGTCGCCATGGGTGTAAACCGGGAACCAGTATTTCCCGTCGACCATTTGCCGGTATGTCACAAAGGGGATCGACAGATCTTCGTGTCCGGCCCGTGTATCGTCGGGCACATTCTTGCCGTTGGTGACCACGATCTGATGATCTTTCTGATCCACCCAGATGCGCCCCTGAAAATAGCGATGCTTCTTCTCGATCACTTTGGGCTTGATGTCGAAGACCCACGTCTCAATTTCGTCGATTTTCTGTTTCCCCACATAGGTGATGTCGTACTGCGGTGCGTCCTCCGTCGTGAGCACAAACGGCAGCCGCTCCTCGATATCGGAGAAGTCTGCGGGCGACATCATCACCCGCGTCAGACTCGACTCCGGCGCATCGACCACATGCTCGGTCCGGTGTCCCTCCGAATCGAAGACGACGTCCACCACCTGGTAGTACATGCCATCGGGTTTGTTGTCGTCGTCCAGCGTCTCTACGCGGACGCTGCGCTGCCAGGTGTAGTTGTCCATCGCCTGCCTGAACACAGATTCCTTCGCGGTGAACTCCTGAATGATCTGCGGCACGGGGACGGCCGGCTGAGTCGGATCCAGCGGTCCGAATCCGGCATCCAGCGGCATGGAGGTGTACGACACCTGAGCCGAGAGCGAGGGAACGCCAAGGAGCGGAATCGCGAGAACAAGAGCGGTCAGCGGCGAGAGACGGCGAAACGACGGAAGGAACACGACTCGACTCCTGTACTGTAAGGATAGACGCAATCGGACGCCGATGAGGAGCGATGCGGCAGCCGTCTCCGGCGTGAGGCCGTAAGAGGCTGCATGTGTCCTCTCTGGTACCCCCTCCATTCTCACAGAGCAATGAAACGATTAAACTTGCGGCGACCCCTATGGCCGGCGGAATCGAGCTTTATCGCATCCCGACGCTGATCCTGCTGATCGCTCTGGTCGCAGTCTTCGGCGCGCTTTGGCTGGAGAGCGGCGGCGATCGGGAGCGGCGCAGCCAGTCTCAGGAAACTCCGCCGGCCCGCCGCCGGCAGCTGCTGTGGCTGGTGGGCTGGATGTTTGCGGCCATTCAGATGGAGACGGAAGTCCTGGGCCGCGGCGGATCCGGAATTTTGCTGGCGGTGGCGCGCAGCGCCATGCAGATGGCGCCCCTGATGTTTCTGGGGTCACTGGCGCCCCAATACTTCAGCCGCAGGCCGCGCATTCATTACGTTGTCGCCTTCGGGACGCCGCTCATCGTCTTCGCGAGTCTGATCTCTTTCACTCCCAATCCAGGACGCCTCGCTCAGGGCGTGCTGCTGGCCTGCGCGTTCTGGGCTGCTTTCGTAGCCGCGCGCTGGAGCCTGTATCGCAATCTGATCCCGGAATGGCTGAGCCTGGTGGTGGTGGCCGCCGTGAGCAGCGCCTGCCTGTGGCTTACGTGGAATGGCCAATATGACGCGGTACTCGCGCTGGTGCACAGCGGCGTGCTGCTGATGACGGCTTTCCTGTTCGCGTCGGCCTTTCGCCGGGTGACGGCCGGCGTGGTCTTCACTGCGGGCGGTCTGGCGCTTTGGTCCCTGCCGGTCCTGCTGGCGCCGCTGGCCGTCAGTGCGGAAGCGACGAACCTTCTGGTGCGCATTATCAATCTGACCAAGGTGATCACCGCGGTCGGCATGATCGTCCTGGTCCTCGAGGACGAGATCGCCTCAAACCGGGCCGCGCAGGAACGCGACCGTCGCGCCCGCCAGGAGATGGAGAAGTACACCGAGATATATCTGGAAGACATTCCTTTCGAGGAAGAGAGCGGTCAATATGACGCGCTGTGCGCCACCATCACCACGGTGAGCCGCTTCCGACAGGCGGCCATCTTCGTCCGGACGCCGGACGGGCGCTTTCGCCTGGCTGGACGCTCCGGCCTTGACGGCGCTCTCGAGGGCGCACTCGATGCGCTGGCCCGCAGGACCACCGAGGAGAAGGTGGCGGAGGTCGCAGCCGGCCAGCACTTTCCCCAGAGAATTGGAAACCTGGTGCTCATGGATCTGCGGCCGCTGATGGAACCCGGCGACGAGTTGTTTCAGTTGAACTTTCGTCAGAGCCACGTCATGGGCATTCGCACCCGCGAAGGACGGCTGCTGGGCGCGCTCCTGCTGGCCGGACTCAGCAACCCCGAAGACCCGCTGCTCACCGAGGATGTCCTTCCTCTGGAACTGCTGGTCGCGCGCATCGGCGCCGCGCGCGAGCACCAGGCCCTGCTGCGCCAGCTGTTGCAGGCCGAACGGCTGGCGGGCCTGGGCCAGCTCGCCGGCGGTGTCGCCCATGAGCTGAACAATCCCCTGACCGTCGTGACCGGTTACGCCGAGCTGATGGCGGAGGACGAGAGCAACCCAGCCCGGGATCAGGCGCTGGTGATTCTGAACGAAGCGCGGCGTATGAAGCAGATCATCGAGAGCCTCATGCGTTTCCGCAAAGCGTCCGCGGCCGGTAAGCTGCCGCTGGGCGTCGAGCTGTTGCTCCGTGACATCGAGAAGCTGGCAAGCCACGAGCTGGAGTCCGCGGGCGTCGAGCTGGAGCTGCGGATCCCGCGCGAAGTTCCGCGTGTGAAAGCCGACGGCGAACAGATGCGGCAGGTTTTTCTTCAGATCACCAGGAATGCGATTGCCTCTCTGCAGGAGCTGGGGAAGGATACGCACCGGCGCCTGTGTGTGGAAGTGGTAGCAATCGGGAAGAGAGTGCAGATTACCTTTGCCGACAATGGGCCCGGATTTGTCGAGCCGGCGCGCGTCTTCGACCCTTTCTTCACGACGCGCCAACCCGGTGAAGGCATGGGTCTGGGCCTCAGCGTTTGTTATTCGATCGTGCGGGAGCACGGCGGGACCATCGCCGCTGAGAATTTGAAACCGCAGGGCGCGGCCGTGGTGATTGACCTGCCCGCGGACCTGTCCGGAATGCCGGCTGAATCGGTCCCCGGCGCGGCCAGCGCAGTTTAGGATAAGGCAGCAATCCAGAGGGCCAATGCAATGATCGGGTTCAGGGGAAAGGTGTGCTGGGCGGCATCGCTGCTCATGGCAGGGGTCGCCGTGCCTGCCTGCGTGCAGGGTCAGGCTGCACAGAACGAACAGGCGCCGTCCGCCATCGCGAAGCGCCCGATGACCTTCGAGGACCTGATGCAGATGCGCCGACTGGGCGACATCGATGTCTCTCGCGACGGGCGGTGGGTTCTCTTCTCGGCGACTGACGTCGATCTGGCAAAGAACACCAGGACCTCGCATCTGTGGATCGTGCCGGTGGGTGGCGGGGAAGAGAAGCCTCTCACCGCTTCGGCGGCAGGCGAGAGCCGCGGCCGCTTTTCGCCGGACGGGAAACAGGTCCTCTTTGAGACTTCGCGGCGCGATGGCCAGCAGATCTGGCTGGCGGATTTCGACACCACGGCTGGCGCCATCGGCGATCCCCATCAGCTGACAACCATCTCTACCGAAGCCGACAACGCGACCTGGTCTCCGGACGGGAAGCACATCCTGTTCACCTCGGACGTCTATCCGGAGTGCAGCGTGGGGCCGGACGAGGCGGCGATTTCAGGCACGGCGGAAGATGCCTGCGATCGGCAAAAGGACGAGGCCCAGGCGCAGGACAAGGTCAAGGCAAAGATCTTCACGCACCTGCTCTACCGGCACTGGAACCACTTTACGGATGACAAACGCAGCCATCTGTTCCTGGTTTCGGTCGACGACGGGGTCTATCGCGACCTCAATCCAGGCGACGACCACGACGTGCCACCGTTTTCGCTCGGCGAACCGGATGGGTGGGACTTTTCCCCGGACGGGAAGGAGATCGCCTTCGAGGAAAGGAAGGTTGATGATCCTGCGCTCAGCACGAACGTGGACATCTTTTCGCTGAAGCTGTTCAACGACGAAGGGAAGACGGAGTGGGGAGCAAAGCCGCACAAGATCTCCACCAGCCCTGGCGGCGACTTCACTCCGCGCTACTCGCCGGACGGCAAGTGGATCGCGTGGCGCATGCAGAAGCGGGCCGGGTATGAAAGCGATCGTTTTCGGCTCGTTGTTTACAACCGCGCGACGCATGAGATTCGCGAGGTGCTGCCGAATTTCGATCGGTGGGTGGACGAAGAAGCATGGGTCGATGACTCTCAGCACATCGCATTCACCGCCGGAGATAAGGGCGAGGAACCGATCTACTGGGTCAACATCACCGGTGACGATCTGCATCGGATGGGAAGAGCAGAAGGCGAATGGAGCGATATCCATCCCCTGCTGCTCAATGGCCGAGAAGTCGTCGTCGGGAATTTGATGCGGGTCGATCGGCCTTCCGAAATCGCGGCCGCAGACCCGCTGGAGATCGACGATACCGTGCGCAAGTTCGCGATGAGCGCTGACAGGAGCGTTCCGTCCCGGGACATCCCTTCGAAGAGTTACGAGCCCCCGCTCCTGACCCACCTCAATACCGCGCTCCTCGCTCAGATCGATCTGCCGAAGATGGAGTCTTTCTGGTTTCCGTCGATGGGCGGCGTGCGCGTGCAGGGATTTCTGATCAGGCCGCCCGACTTCGATCCTCATAAAAAGTATCCGGTGAAGTTCCTGATTCATGGCGGACCGCAAGGGGCGTGGGGCGATTCCTGGTCGTATCGGTGGAATCCGGAACTGTTTGCGGCGAATGGCTACGTCGTGGTCATGATCAATCCGGGTGGATCGACGGGTTACGGACAGGCCTTTGTCGATCGGGTGAACGGCGACTGGGGCGGACGGCCCTTTATCGATCTGATGCGCGGGCTCGACTACGCCGAGTTGCATTATCCCTTCATCGACAAGACCCGCGAGTGCGCTCTGGGCGCGAGCTACGGCGGCTACATGGCCGACTGGATTCTGGGCCATACCGACCGGTTCAAGTGCATCGTGAGCCACGACGGCATGTTCAACACGGAGTCGGCGTACGGAACGACGGATGAGCTGTGGTTCAACGAATGGGAATTCAAAGGCACGCCATGGGCGAATCGCGAGCTGTACCGCCGCTGGTCGCCGATGCTGGCCGAGACGCACTTTAAGACGCCGACGCTGGTGATCCACAGCCAGCTCGATTACCGGCTCGATGTCTCCGAGGGCTATCAGCTCTTCGACACGCTGCAGAGGATGAAGGTGCCGTCGAAAATGCTGTACTTCCCGGACGAAGGGCACTTCGTGCTGAAACCGCAGAACTCACAACTCTGGTACAAGACGGTGAACGACTGGGTGGATCAGTGGACGAAAACCAGGAATTAGGGTTTAGGGATTAGGGTTAGTCAGTCATGATTGCGCATCTACGGGGAAAGCTGTTCGCGAAGAGTCCGGGGCAGGCGATTGTCGAAGCCGGCGGTGTCGGCTACGACGTAACGATCAGCGTGCCGACGTTTACGGCGCTGCCGGCCGAAGGCGGCGAGGTCTCGCTCTACATTTACACCCAGGTGAGGGAAGACACGCTGGCTCTGTACGGCTTTATGGAGCGGAACGAGAAGCGTCTGTTCGAGCGGCTGATCACGGTTTCCGGCGTAGGGCCGAAGCTGGCGGTAACGATTCTGAGCGGGCTGAATCCTGAGCGAACGGTGGCTGCGATTCGGGCGCAGGATCATGCGACTCTGACGCGGATTCCCGGAGTGGGAAAGAAGCTGGCCGAGCGGCTGGTGGTCGAGCTGAAGGAGAAGCTAGAAGACCTCGCGGTCGCCCCGACGGTTCCGGCAGTGGCAGGAGCGGCCACCGAAGATGTTTTGTCGGCGTTGGTGAATCTCGGTTATCAGCGAGCAGCGGCGCAGAAGGCGATCGAGACGGCGGTAGAGAAGGAGAGGGCCGCGGCGGATGACTTCGACGTGCTGTTCCGGGGCGCGCTGAAGGTGATTCGGTAACCCTGGCTCTGGGGCCTATTGCGATTGCATAGCTCAAAATCGTGTCGATCCCGAATTCGACTTTCTGGAGTAAGGGCTGGCCCTCGATGCGTCACCCGTAAACCGCAGCCTCTGACATTCGTCACGTGACCTCCGTGACTGCGCAAGGTCCGATTCTTCTTGTCCCTGTCCCCCGTGCCCGCCATACTGATTTCGAAGCCTGATCCAGGAATCGCAAAAGGACTCGCCACCGCGAGTCCTTTTCTCCTGCGGGCCACGCCTCCAGAGGCAGCCGCCTTGCGGTGTCGATCTTTCACAATCCTTCATCCATGCCCGGCCAGGATTAGATCCCTGGTCGGGCGACGACGAGGCAATCTCTCCGCATATCGGCATCGCCGAACTTTGAGGGCCTCGACAAGTACCGCATTTCGGTTCTGGCCCAGGGAAACGGCTGTTTTGGGGCCCGCAAAATCTACCCGGAATTCAATTACCTGGCGTTTGCGGCCTTCAAAAGAAATCGCTACTTACCAGCAAAAAAGGTACTTAGCCGAAAACATAATCCCCCCCGGGGGGTAGGTCTCGAAGTCAATCGATAACGGCGATCTTCGCTCGTTTGCCGACGCGGATTGTGAGGCGGGCGGGGAGCTTTTCGATCGGAAGGATGGGCGTGGAGACGGTTTCGCCGTCGAGGCGGACGGCGTTTTCGGCGAGTTTCCGGGTAGCTTCGGTGGCGGAGGCGGCGAGGCCGGCGCGGACCAGGAGCTTCGGGACGCGGATCTGAAGGCCGTCGGAGCCTGATGCGGCGATCTCGGTGTAGGGAACGGAGATTTCCTCCAGGCCTTCGACGTCGTCGCTCTTTTGCTGGAACTGCTTGGCCCAGTTCTCGTCGGCCTGTTGGGCGGCTTCGGCGCCGTGGAAGCCGGAGACGATGGTGCGGGCCAGGTTCTTCTTGGCCTGCATGGGATGGAGGGCGCCGGAAGCGATGTCGGCGTTCATCTTGTCGATCTCGGACTGGCGCAGATCCGTCAGCAGGGTCCAGTAGCGGCCCATGATCTCGTCGGAGATGGACATGAGCTTGCCGTACATTTCCTGGGGCGGCTCATGAATGCCGATGGCGTTATTCAGAGACTTTGACATCTTCTGGACGCCGTCGAGCCCCTCGATGATGGGGGTCATGAGGACGATCTGGGGCGGCTGACCGTAGTGGCGCTGGAGCTCGCGTCCGGCGATGAGGTTGAATTTCTGGTCGGTACCTCCGAGCTCGACATCGGCGTGAAGGGCGACGGAGTCGTAGGCCTGGGAGAGCGGATAGAGGAGCTCGTGCAGGGAGATGGGCTTCTCTTCCTGGAAGCGGCGGTGGAACTCGTCGCGCTCGAGCATCTGCGAGACGGTGAAGTGCGAGGCGAGGCGGATCATGCCTTCGAAGCCGAGCT
>JBAUZR010000798.1:0-5684 GCA_049585375.1 Acidobacteriaceae bacterium | reverse complement strand
CTGGGCCCCGCCATCGAGCGAGAGATGCAGGAAGCCGAGCAGCGCCGCGGCCGCCGCGCCGCCGAGGCCGCTCTGTGCGAAAGCGAGATGCGCCTTCGCGGCATCCTCGACAATTCGCCGAATGCCGTCTTCATGAAGGACACCTCAGGCCGGTACCTGCTCGCCAACCGCTGTTATGAAACCCTTCTCGGCCAGTCCAGCACGCAGATCCGCGGCAAAACCGATGCCGATCTCTTCCCAGCCGAGTACGCCGCGCTGGCCAGCAAGAACGATGCCCGCGTCCGCGAGGCCGGGGAGCCCATGCAGTTTGAAGAACCCGTCCCTTTTCATGACGGCGTCCACACACTTCTTGCCAACAGGTTTCCGCTCATCGATGCATCCGGCCGGCCCGACGGCCTCTGCGCTATCTGCACCGACATTACCCAGCGCAAAGCTGCGGAAGATGCTCTTCGCCGCTCCGAAAAGCTCGCCGCCGCCGGCCGCCTTGCCGCTTCTATCGCCCACGAAATCAATAACCCGCTCGAAGCCCTGGTGAACCTCATCTATCTCGTGCGCCAGCGGCCGGAGCTCGGGGAAATCACCTCTTCGCTGCTTCTCCAGGCTGAGCAGGAGCTCGATCGCCTCAGTCACATCGCGCGCCAGACTCTCGCCTTTTACCGCGAATCCGCGCAGCCCACCACCATCAGCGTGCCCGAGATCCTGCGCAGCCTCGTCTCGCTTTACAGCAGCCGCATGCAGCAGCGCGACATTCAACTCGATTTCTCCGCCCGCGGCGCCTGTTGCGTGATCGCCGTTCAGGGCGAAATGCGCCAGGTGTTTTCCAACCTCCTGGCCAATGCCATTGACGCCACTCGCGCACACGGTCGCATCTGGATTCGCATGCAGCCCGCTCGCGAATGGTCGTACGACGGCAGAGACGGCGTGCGGGTCACCGTCGCCGACAACGGCTGTGGCATCCCACAGGAAAACCTGTCCCGCATCTTCGAAGCTTTCTTCACCACCAAGGACGACGCAACCGGCACCGGCCTCGGCCTTTGGGTCACCCAAGGCATCCTGCAGAAGCACAACGGCACCATCCGCGTTCGCAGCTCCGTCTCTCCAGACGCCAGCGGAACCGTGATTCAGGTCTTCCTGCCCGCCACACCCCAGGCTGTCGAAACCAGCGCAGCCTGATCGCCCGCACCGCAACAACTTCGCCTCTTTTCTATTGACTCTTCCCAGGCTATCCGGCGTCACGCCTCGATAACGAATTCATCCTTTGAAGTCGGTCAGCATCCAGCAATTTCGAACTGGTTTGGGTGTCAGCGCCACCGCTCCCCGGCCGCGCAACACGTCTTCCGCGCGCCGGCGAGCCGCCCGGGCGGCACGCAGCCCGGCCTACCCAGCCCTTTTCCGCCCGGGGCATCCGCTCCTGCTTTTCACACCCGCGGAGACCGTCCCTCGGTTCGATCGACCCTGGTTCAGAATACCCGGGGGCTGACGCGCTGCATGGCAGCTCCTTCCGGCGTTATGAAGAAAGTGTCGATCAGAAACTGGATGAAACGCTGCGTAAAGATCGTACTGTGGTCCGGCACCACATCCGGATCGATTTCCATCATCCAGTAGGGCGTTCCGTTACAACGGTGCGGGCGTTCCTGAATCGCGAAGCACGCTTGTGTGTCGGCCAGGCGGAAGGTGCTGACGATGTTCAGATGCTCGGCATTGAAGAGGTCGCGATTGCACTGCGCAATCGCCTGGGGATTGTGAATGGTGATCTTCTCTCCGGTGGAAGAGACCTGCATCTGGGTTGCGCCGATGGCTTTCAGCATCAGGTGACTCTGGAGAACCTGCATGTGCGGTGCGGTATTCATGTAGAAGGAACTCTGCGGGACTGCGCCTTCCTCCTTCGTTTTCAACTGCCAGTGAGGATGAGGCACATGTGGATCGAAGCAGGAGAGTGAGTAGTTGCCATCAGGACCGGAGCCGAGATCACGAAAACTGCCCGCCATTTTGAAACGGAGCAAAGGTAGTGCGTGCCCGATGGGCACGGCCACTTTGGTCGCCAGATCGCCTTTAGATGTCAGCGAGACGAACAATGGCCGATCGTCGGGGGCGGCGCCGGAGGAACTGGCGGCCTCCGCGGAGGATCCGCGCGCGAGAAAGGGCTGATAGCGGTAGCTGTTCTCCGTCAGGAAATCGAGCATCGGTTTGGCTTCTGTGGCTGCACCGGCAGGATTGATGAAGATGACGAGATCCCCACGGGCATCGGGGGCGGCGTCCGCCAGTCGCAGCTTCTCCGCGGCCTCAGCCGACCCTGCGGGCAGTGCGGCTGCCTCCTGCGCGTAGAGGTTTGCCTGCGCGATCTCGCTCGCCGTGGCCTCGCTGATGGCGCGTTCCAGCAGCAGCCCGCCGAAGGAGTGTCCTATGAAGATAGCGAGAGCCCTGGGATTCTCGTGCGTGCGCACAGCAATCTGCGTCAGCGCGCTCGAGAGACTGGCGCTCGGAATGCGCGTTGCAGCAGCCTCGCGGTTGTAATACGACATCTGCTGCGCCACCGGCCATGTGGGCCGAATCAGATTACCTCGCCAGCCGATGTAGATGCCGATGACGGAGCGTTTTCCCTGCAGGCGCGCGTAGATGTCCTGCAGCGCGACCTCGAATCCCGCGACGTTGCTGTTGTCCGGAGCGGCGTTGTTCTTCCATCCGTGAACAAAGGTAAGAACAACCGGATCGCCGTGTCCGTCTCTATTCGCGCGACGGATGACACTGAGCGCGGTGTCGAGTTCTCCTTTGTCCCAGAATTCGCCCATGTCGTCGATTTCGAGGAACGCGAGGCAAATGGGAGCGGTTGCGGCGATGCAGTCCTGATCTGTTTTTACAGGCGTGACCGCGGGGCCGGTCCGCGGCTGCGGAGCAATGGCGATCGCAGGATGTTGCAGCCGGTAAGGCTGTAGCGGCACCTGGCACCCCTGGAGCAGGAGCAACACCGGCGCCAGGAGCAGCAGTGGCATCGTAGCCCTCATGGATTTCCTCCTGCTGTATTGCTGGGAGAGTTCCGGTGCAGAAGGGCTCCGAGAACGTTAGTGACCTCGACGTGATATTCGGTCCAGAAGGAGGAAAGCACTGCGGTGCCGAAGGCGCCGGCGGCGCGCTGGCCCACGTTCACGAAGTTGTTTTCGCTCGCGGGATACCAGGGATAGCCGGCATAAGCACCAGCGAACTCTCCCGCAAAACGGGAGATCGCCGGGATCCGGCGGCCATCTCCCGAACGAGTGGAGCGGCGCACAGTGATCACGTCGTACCACGCGTGACCAAAGCGCTGCCATCCGTCGTGGGTCATCTGGTCCAGCGTTCGGTTGCCGGCGGGGAGGTCCCTCACCGCTTCCTGGCGGCGCCGAATCACTTCGGGATCATTTCTGTAAGCGAGAAAGCGCGGATCATCGTTCAGCAGGAGACCTGAGAGATATTGCGCCGTCCCCTTGCCCACAGCCTGGGTGTAGCGCACGCCCACGCGCTGACCGTAGCCGTACCACGTCCGCTTCCACTCAGGGGGCGACTGGATGATCTGCGCGCCCAGGCCATAGAACACCGCGCCGAGCCCGGCCTGGTCGGTGACGGAGCCGGTGAGGAAGTCCAGCGTTCGCTGCTTCAGGGTATAACGGCAGTCGGTCGCCGTGAGATCCGTGGGAAATGCGCCCGGACAGACCTGCACGGTATGCTGAGGCGCCAGCGGAATCTCCTGGGCGGACGCGGAGGCGGCAGAGACCCCGGCGAGCGCGAGCAGATGGAAGGTGAGACCTCTCGGGATTCGCATCGATGCGCTCACGCGAGCAACTGGTGGAAGTAATCGTTGAGGAGGCGATTGTTGGGATCGAACTGCATCCTCGCCACCTTCAGGGTCTGCAGTCGGTCGCCGCAGAATTTCTGCAGCATATCGGCGGTCAGCCCCGGGGTTTGGTTCAGGAGTCCCCGGCCATTGCGATCCATGCAGAACTGGTTGTAAGCGACGAGGAAATCATCCCAGCCGGGATTCGCCGTCGACACCGGATCGATAGTCATTACGTTGCCGTCCCAGGAATAGGAGAGCAGCGACTTTTGATCCTGCGCAATGAAGTAGCCGACATACAGGAGATTGGAGCGATAGCCCTTCTGCTGATAGTAGCTTTTGCAAAATGTAAAGAAGTCGGTGATGGCCTGGGGAAACTCCGCTTCGGTGAATGCAAAGAGGCTGAAGGTGTAGCGGCTGTCGTTGGAGACGGGTGGATAGTCGATGATCTGATCGCCAGGAATCGTGTAGTCGCTGGAGACAATCGTCTCGAGTTGCAGGCGCCAGGCTGCGTTGAAAGTATCGATGATCCCGTAACGGATGGATGGGATCGCGACGTTCTGCTCCACATCGTGACCGAATTTGGGACCGGAGGTCCCCCAGATGTGATTGCGTAGTGCCCATGCCGCTCGATTGGGCTCGCCGGTGGCTCCCGGATTGTACTTGCGGAACTCGACCGTGATCTTGTCTTCGAAGGGAAAGAGGTAATACATGAGCGAGTAACCGAGCGTTTTCAGATCCGGAAGCTTAGCGAGGAAATCCTCGAGGCTGTAGGTGGTGTGGTGCACATGCATCGGGGTCAGCGGCCGCACCTGATAGGTGACTTCATAAATGATCCCGAAGAGGCCGTAACTGGAACGCACCTTCTGCATCAGATCGGGGTTTGCGGCTTCGGTGACTTCAAGAAGATCGCCGGAGGGGAGCACCATTTTGACTCCCGTGATGTAGGAGCCCACCTGGCCGTATTCGCCGGGAAACGATGCATCTTTTGTCCCGGCGCAGGCGGCGCTGCCGGCGGAGAGGCTCCCGATCTCAGTGTTGACGTAGAACTGAAGATTCTGCGCCTCCAGCGCCTTGGCCATCTGCAGATGCGTGGCGTCAGCCTGGACCGTGAGGCCGCCGGGCCCCATGCTGAGAATCTGGTTCATCTTCATGCGGATCAGCGTGCCGCCATCGGCCACGCCGCAGGGAGCGGTCGAGTGATTCGAGCCGACCGCGCGCACGGGCGAAGGATACGTCGCGGGATCTTTCAGGACCCGGACGATGTCATCGACGCTGTTGGCGTCCACGATGACCGCGGGATGAGAAACGATGTTGCCGAACCAGTTAGTGACGGTGTTCGCCGGAGTTCCTGGGGAAGGGCTTGCCATGCTGCACCTCGTGGTTGCTGCTGACCGGAAGTCGCCAGTCAGGCAGATTGCTGGATGAGGTCGAATGCTTTTTCGCTGACCATATAAATGGCGCTCACGATGAAATAGCCCGGGATCTTCGGGAAAACGGAAGCGTCGACTACCATCAGCCCCGTCGTTCCGCGCACGCGGAGCTGGCTGTCGAGCACAGACATCGGATCGTTGTCGGCTCCAATTTTGCAGGTGCAGGAGGCATGGTGACCCCACGCCTCATTGCGGATGAACTCCCGCAGCTGCTCGGTTGAGGCATAGGCCGGGCCCGGAGTCTCTTCGCTGGTGATCAGGCCATCGCGCTGCAGCCGCTGGTTCATCTCGCGCGCGAACTGGACGCCGGCGACCACTGCGTCGAGATCGGGATCATTCGCGCGAGCGCCGTCGCCAAAATACTGAAAGTTGATCGCAGGCAGATCCCATGGCTCACCTGATCGCAGACCAACGGTCCCGGTATTGCTGGTGCGAGCCTTGAGGAT
>JBAUZR010000797.1:0-3550 GCA_049585375.1 Acidobacteriaceae bacterium | reverse complement strand
AGATCTGTCCCACTTTTCCACCGGATGCTTTTTTCGAGCAACAGCACTGTAACAATCGCCGCAGACGGGTATCCCTTCTGGAAACAATGAAATATGACCTTTGACCCAATGGGTCGCCGGACGCGTTCCACAAAGGAGCCCCGGTTGTGCACAGTCGGATTGCCGTTGCGGTGGGGGCGAGCCGCCAGTAGTCTTGGGAGGTCATGGGGAGAGTTCTTGCGGTTGTGAACCAGAAGGGTGGCGTGGGCAAGACGACCACCGCTATCAATCTGTCGGCAGCGCTGGCGTTGGAGGGCCTGCGGGTCCTGCTGGTGGATTGCGATCCGCAGGCGAACTCAAGTGGCGGCTACGGGGTTGCGCGGGATGCGGACCGACGTTCATCGTATGACGTGCTGATGGGCGAAGCGACGATTGCGGAAGTCGCCCTGAAGACGGAGATTGAGACGCTGCAGCTGGTTCCTTCGCACAAGAACCTTACCGGCGCGAATGTCGAGCTGATCCAGATGGAGCGGCGAGCGTTTCGGCTGCGGGAAGCCATTGATATAGTTCGAGATAAGTATGACTATGTGGTCCTGGATTGTCCTCCAGCACTGGATTTGCTGACGCTCAACGCCCTGGTGGCGGCGGATCGCCTGCTGGTGCCGATGCAGGCAGAGTATTTTGCGCTGGAGGGTCTGAGCGAGCTGATGCATACCCTGCAGCGGGTGCGCGAAGCATTCAATCCAAAGCTCGAAATTGAGGGCGTCCTGCTGACGATGTACGACGACCGAACCAACCTGGCGCAGCAAGTCACCGACAATCTTCGAGAGTTTTTCAAGGAAAAGCTGCTGAAAACGGTGATTCCGAGGAACGTGCGTCTGGCAGAGGCGCCGAGTTACGGTAAGCCGGTCCTTCTGTACGATCCGCGATCGCGCGGGGCAGAGAGCTATCGAGAGCTGGCCGATGAGCTGCTGACGATGAACGGCGTGGAAAGTCCGGCAGCGAAGGAGCGAAAGGCGGCGCGTGCGGCTCGGGGTGAGGTGAAGGTGAAGTTCTGGCCGTACGGGTGAATCAGAGGTTAGGGATCAGAGTTTGGAGTTTAGGGGCAGTACCGGAACCAGCTCGCTGCAATCCCTAATCCCTGTTCTTCTGTTCCACGTGGAACATTTTTGCTTTGGCTTGAGGTGAGAGGAGTGAGGCAAAGAGGATGCAGACTGTGACGGAAACACCCAGGCGAAGAGCCTTAGGCAAGGGACTGGAATCACTGCTGCCGCGGGTTCAGGCCGTGGCGGAGGCAGCTCCCGCACCCCCCGAGCAATCTGGCAAAGCGCGGGAGATCCCGCTGGGGGAGATTGACCGGAGCCCCTACCAGACGCGCACACGGTTCGATGAAGTGCAGCTCGCGGAGCTGGCTGCCTCCATCGCCGAGACGGGCGTGGTGCAGCCGATTGTGGTGCGGCCGGTAGCAGGGGGCCGGTTCCAGTTGATTGCCGGCGAGCGGCGATGGCTGGCGTCGCAGCGGGCGGGTAAGGAGACGGTGCCGGCGATTGTTCGGCATGCGTCGGACGAACAGGCGATGGAGATGACCATCGTCGAAAATCTGCAGCGCACGGATCTGAACCCAATGGAGCAGGCGCGGGCCTTCGAGCGCCTGGCGCGGGAATTCCAGCTCACGCAGGAGCAGATGGCTAAGCGGACGGGCAAGGATCGCGCTTCTGTGGCGAACTTTCTGCGTCTGCTGCGGTTGCCGCCAGAGGTCCAGGCCCACGTGGAGAGCGGAGTGCTGAGCTTCGGACATGCGCGGGCGCTGCTGCCACTCGAAGATCCGGCAGCCATTTTGAAGGCTGCGCAGAAGGTGGCGGCGCTGTCGATGAGCGTTCGGCAGGCAGAAAGCTATGTTCAGGGGATCCTGAATCCTGAGTCCAGGAAGAAGGCCGAAAGCGAACAAAAGGAGAAACTCCAGGATCCGAATGTGCGCGAGGTGCAGGAGCAACTGCAGCGATCATTGGGGATGAAGGTGCGGGTCGAGGACAAGAAGGGCCGCGGGCGGGTGATTATCGAATACGCGAAGCTGGAGGAATTCGATCGGCTGCTGGAGCGGCTGAACGGAACCAGGTAACAGGTTGCAGGCGAATGGTTTACAGGTTCAGCCTCTCTTCTGCCGGGCTGGAACCGTCGCTGCCGATTCGGCGAAAAGCCCCTTGATGAAGGCGGCGGCCCGTTCCATCGAATAGCGGTTGGAAAAGCAGGGCCCGGTGCTGGCGACGATCGCTTCGCGGTCGGCGGGGGGCAGCGTTAGCCAGCGGCGGAGAAGGCGCTCGATGCCCTCGAGAGAGTCATCCTCGACCAGGCCGGCACCGTCGGCCTGGATGTCGGGCGAGATATTCACCTTATCTGTTATGAGAACCGGGCGGCCGGCGGCGAGGGACTCGACGACCACGACACCAAAGTTCTCGGTGTGGGACGGGAGGACAAACGCATCCGCAGCGCGGAGCGCTCCCCATTTCAGGTCGCCGCTGAGCATGCCTGGCCAGTGAACGCGTTCGGCGATGCCCGCGTCGTTGCATTTCTGCCGGAGAGCGGCCTCCCAGCCCACCTGATCGGGACCCGCCATGACGAGGTGCACATCGGGGAACTCCCGGGCGATGCGGGCGAAGGCGCCCAGCAGAAGATCGCATCCTTTGACCGGATGCATACGCGAGAGAAAGAGCAGGAAGCGGCGATCGCGGAGGAAGGGCATGTGGGCGAAGAACGCCTCTGCCTCGGCACGGGGATCGCCGTCCGGCGTGTTAATGCCGTAGGGGATGAGGGTTGATCTCCATTGGTTGGGGCGAAAGCTGTGCGTGGCCTGGTCGCGCTCGGCCACTGAGGTGAAGAGGACGCTGCGGGCATCGCGCAGGACAGCATATTGCAATGGCCAGTACGCCACTTTTTTGAGGTGCTTGAGCCGATATTGTTCAAACCAGGGGCTGAGTGCGCCGTGAGCAAAGACCAGATATGGAACGCGAGCGGCCCGCGCGGCGGAGCGCACTGCAATATCGGGAAAGATCCAGAGACCGTTCATCACGATGCCGTCGAAGCGGGCAGAATTTCGGCGCAGCCACCGCCAGAGCCGAGGGGAAAGGCCGAAGCGGCCCAGCCAGCGCTGGCCGAGCGCGTGGACGGGACAGGCAAGGGAGGCGAGGAAGGGCGCGCCGGGGGGATCCTGGCAGAGGAGTTCAACATCGACGCCGATTTTGGAGTATGCCCGGGCCAGCTGACGGACCGCTTCCGGCGGACCACCGTCGGCGGGCGAGAGGCTTCCAATGACGTGGAGAATCCGCATTTGCAACGGCTGCCGGCAATCTCAGTTTAACTGAGGCGGGGGAAGGCTGGATGCGGCAGGAATATGTGGCAGGTTAGTTACAAATTAGTTAGCGAATTACAATTTATTTATAGGGAATGTTCCGGCTCCCTGTTGGTACACTGACGCTGCCTGCGGCTTCACCGCGGCATCGACAAAACTGAGCAAGCTGATTGCAATTCGACTTGCACGTTAGTCGGACTTGACTGCCTCCCCCCGATTGAGGAT
>JBAUZR010000796.1:0-4336 GCA_049585375.1 Acidobacteriaceae bacterium | reverse complement strand
CTCTACCCGCTGCCCTTGCTGAAGAGTCTCCAGACCGCCTGCAAGAATGGCGGCATGATGAACGAAGATTTCTCCGCCGTTATCGCGGACGATCACTCCATAACCCTTTGTGTCGTTAAACCACTTCACGCTGCCCTGCTCCACCGTCGCCGCCTTTAGCGGAATTTCCAGCGCAAGGTCGGCGGGAGCCGAGGGGTACCTGCCGTGCAGGCTGCCCGACTCGAATCGGGTCAAGCTTCGCGAGATACTTTGAGCATACACGGATTCCCCGGACCGCTCATCACCCCGCCACCAGGTGGCCGCCCCGAATCTCCCCCGGCGACATCTCGTCCACGTAGCACCACACCCACGCCTCGCCCCGCTCAATCGACCGAATCAGGGGGTGCTGCGTCGTCCGAAAATGCTTCGTCGCGTGCTTGTTCTTTGAAGAATCGCAGCAGCCCACATGCCCGCAGCTCAAACACAGCCGCAGATGCACCCATCGGTCGCCCATCTGGATGCATTCCTCACACACATGCGTCGTCGTCGTCGTGATCTCAATCGAATCCAGATGTGTACATTCCGCCGCCATAGTTCCTCCTCCTTGTGTTGTCACCCCGACCAAATCCTGAGCGCAGCGAAGGGGAAGTGGAGAGACTGCCCTGAGCAAAGGTCGCACCCGCGACCGAGTCGAACGGGGACCTGCCTTTATCAATTTCCCCCTCACCAACCCGACATCACGATGCCCGTTCCAGCGCCCCCCGATCCCACTGTCCAAACCGAGCCGCTGCCTGATACGTGCTCCGGCAAAACTCAAGCAGCGCCCGGCTCGGCGACCCGCTGCTCCGTACAGCCTCATACGCCAGCACAAACTCCCCCAGCCCCGTGTCCCAGCGCGCTGCCTCCGGACGCACCCGCGCCGCGCTGAAACCCTCCGGCGACGGCGCCGCATACGAGTAAAACGACGCATCCGGGCCGCCCTTCGTCCCCGGCCAGAACCCCACGCTGCTCACCTCGTGCGAATACGCTTCGCGCGTGATCGCATCGGCTCCCGGACGCTCCGGCGCTCGCCGCCCGGAAAAGCGCGTCAGCGCCAGATCGAAGCTCCCCCAGAAAAAATGTACCGGGCTCGTTTTCCCAATAAACTCCGCGCGAAAATCCTGGAACACGGCATCCACGCTCAGCAGCACCCGCCAGAATCGCTCCACCGCCGCCGCGTCGTAGGCCGCGTGCACGGTGTCCTCGTCGAACGGAATCGGATTCGGCACCTCCACCGGCATGTGCCAGATCTTCACCTCGATCCCCTCCGATGCGAGCAGCGCCATGCACTCCCGATAAAAGTCCGCAACCGTTTGCGGCTTCAGCGCCAGCGTCTTCACCGCGCCTTCGCTGGTCTCCAGCACCAGGCGGTGAGCCAGAAAATCGAATCGCAGCTCAAATGCGCGCGCCCCATACGGAATCCGCGAAGTGGTCAGCCCCCGCGCCGTCACATACAGCGGCACATTCCACCAGTGATTCACCAGCGGCGTCAGCTTCAGACGCACCTTGCCCACAATCTGCGTCCACATGTGCAGCGTCGCGCAGGTGTCCTGCCATTCCGCCAGTGGCAATGCCGGCCAGCACACCGCTTCATCCGAAATCGCCATCGATGTCATCGAACTAGCCCCTCTCGCGTGACCATAGTACGTCGAGCCGTGACTTTACTCACAACTGAAATCTCTGTGACCTCTGTGCTCTCTGTCGTGACTTACTCTTTTTCTCCCCGCGGCTCCGTCATTTTTGCCGGATCCAGAATTTCCCTCAACTCCGCCTCGCTCAGCATGTTTTTCTCCAGCGCCAGCGCCACAATCGACTTCCCGGTCGCCACTGACTCCTTCACCAGCTCTGCCGCCTTTGCATACCCAATCCGCGGATTCAGCGCCGTTGCCAGCGCAATCGTGCTCTCCGCATAATGCCGGCACCGCTCCTCGTTCGCCGTTATCCCCACCACGCACTTCTCCGTGAATACCCGCAGCATGTTGGCCATGATCGTCGTGCTCTGCAGAACGTTGTACGCCATCGCCGGCATCATCACGTTCAGCTCCAGCTGCCCCGCCTGCACCGCCAGCGCCACCGCCGCGTCGTTGCCCACCACCTGGAAGCTCACCATCGCCGCCAGCTCCGCCATCACCGGATTAATCTTCCCCGGCATAATCGACGACCCCGGCTGCAGCGACGGCAGATGAATCTCGTTGAACCCCGTATTCGGTCCCGACGACAGCAGCCGCAGATCGTTGCTGATCCGGATCACTTCCAGCGCCAGCCCCCGCAGTGCCGCGCTCACCTGCCCCATCGGCGCCTGCGACTGCATCGCCCACCGCATGTCTTCCGCCGGAAAGAGCGCCTGATCCGCAATCCGCGCCAGATTGGTAACAGCCTTTGTTCTGTATCCAGGATGCGTGTTCAGCCCCGTGCCCACGGCCGAGCCGCCCAGCCCCAGCTCCCGCAGTCCGTCGCCCGCAGCCCGCAGCGTCTCGCCCGCCTTCCGGATCGCCACCCCATAGGCGGCAAATTCCTGCCCCAGCCGGATCGGCACCGCATCCTGCATGTGCGTCCGCCCCGCCTTCATCACCCCATCGAACTCGCTTCCCTTCGCCGTAAATGCATCCGCCAGCGCGTCCAGCTGGGGATACAGCGTCTCCAGCGCCAGCAGCGCCGCCACCCGCATCGCCGTCGGAAACACATCGTTCGTCGACTGCCCGTAGTTCACATGATCGTTGGGATGGACGAACGCATACTCTCCGCGCTTCCCGCCCAGAATCTCGTTCGCGCGGTTCGCGATCGCCTCATTCGCGTTCATGTGGAAGCTCACACCCGCGCCCGCCTGGAACGCATCCACCACAAACTCCGCATCCCACTTCCCATCGACCACTTCCTGGGCCGCCTGCATGATGGCGTTGGCCTTCTTCGCCTCCACCAGTCCCAAATCCCTGTTCGCCTCCGCAGCCGCCCGCTTCACCATCGCGATCGCACGAATCAGCAGTGGGTGCGCCCGCATCCCCGAGATGGGATAGTTCTCCACCGCCCGCATGGTCTGCGCCCCGTACAACGATCCCGCCGGAACCTCCACGAATCCCAGCGAGTCTTTTTCCTTACGCACCTCTGCCATCGTGATCCTCTCAACGATCAGATGATGCGTCGTGAAAAAGGATTTGTCACTTCGGACGATCGGGCGTTTTCACAAACCGACGCTTTTTCGCATGAGCGACAACCATGCAGAGCCATGCATCGACCGGTCAGACAACCCCTATGGAGAGGCGGCACTTTGCCCGTGATGCCTTCCTCGGCTCGTCATCTTCTGGAAAACAAACTCTTCCATCAGCGAGGAACCCACGCCGCTGGCCAGATTCAGCAGACCATTGGTCACAACGAGGCCGCCTCCGCGATCGGCAGCCGGGTAATAGAGGTTTGAAACCGAGGCCGCGGCGAAGCCACCCAGCACATAGGAATAATTTGGCTGCCAGCGGCCGTTATCGCCCTTGCAGATGAAAACGCTGGCAATCGAGTAGAGAAAGCGCGAACGAATACTGCCCGCCCGGTAATAGAAGCGCGGATCCTGCCGGAACACGATGGGCAGCACAGCGTTAGCGATCAAATCAGAGGAGGCGTTGTCGGCAAAAGCGGCGCCGTAGCGCTTGGCAAAGCCGAGCGAACCCTGTCCGAAGGCCGGAAACACGTTCTCGCCCTGCTCGATGCCGGCGGTGATGCCCGCCGTGATAAACGTTACCGGATCGAAGAGAGCGCGCGCCGCCAGTCGCGACTTCTGGCCAGCGGTGAGCGGAGCAGCATCGGGCTGATACGAGACATAAAAATTGGGAATGATCCCAACGATGCGCTGCTTCTCCTCGGTCTCCAGCTGAAGTTCCGCTGCCTGATATCGCGAAGCGGTGACCAGCGTGGTCGAGCTGGCGGCATTAATTTTGACAACGATGTTTGAGATCTGGCGATAATCGCCCGGGCGGACGGCGAGCGAGGGCGAAATCCACGCGACAAAACCCTGGCCCCTGACGGCGAGAGTGTAGGTTCCGGCCGGCACCTCGGTAAAAGAGAAAAATCCCGTCTCAGTGGAAATAGCCCCGCGGGTCGCATGGGTGACGGAGTTCTCCAGCGTGACAGCGGCTCCGGTCACCACCATGTCTCCCCCCGAAGTGGTCACAGTGCCGAAGAGCGTAGCCGACTGATCGGCAGTCGGAGCAGACTTCGCCTGCTGAGCAAGGGGTGTCCCCGGTGCGTCCGGCAGAGCGGCGGAAGCGGGCGCAATTTGCCCCCAAAGCGTTGGGCCTGCGAGCGCAGCAAGGGCGACTGGGATGCAAATGCC
>JBAUZR010000795.1:0-2421 GCA_049585375.1 Acidobacteriaceae bacterium | reverse complement strand
GCTGTATAGATCCCGCGCGATGACCCCGGCTGCGCCGGCGGCGATCGTGGGCACCAGCGTCAGAATCCAGTAAGAACACATTGCCGTGCCTCCCCTCGTTCGCGTTCCAGAATCCCTGTCGCCGAGGCGCTGGCAAACGCCTGATGTTGCGCGGGCGAAGCTCCGGGATTTTGTTGGTCCAAAACCAAGTGTTTGGGGAACGGCGCCGGCTGCAACCGTTCGAACCTGTGCGAAGTGGTTATGCCGAGATCGCGCCATGTGACCTGCGCGCGTCCTTTCGAAATGCTGTCGACGATGCCTGGCTCTCCGTGCGGGCAGGTCCGCAGATGCACGCGCGAACCGATCACGATCTCACCTTCCGGATTCACGCGCTCCATTCCCGAGCTCCCTCCAACGTTGGCTGCGCCGACTGCGGAGCGTCGGCAAAGGTCAGGGTGCGACGGTCCAGCGTGAGCGGGAAGACGCCGGTTTCCCCGCTTCGCTGTTTGGCGATGATCAGCTCGGCATCGGATGAAAGCCGGCCCTCGTCTTCGTCCCATTTGCGATGCAGCAGCGCGATGCAGTGCGCGTCGTTCTCAAGCTGCGACGATTCCCGGAGATCGCTCATTGCCGGCCGCCGGCTGGCATTCGCCTTTTCCGCACGAGCCAGCTGCGACAGCACCAGCACCGGCACGCCTTCATCCTTCGCCAGGCGCGTGAGGCCGCGAGAAACAGCCGCGACACGCAACCGCTCATCCCGTCCATCCGCGGCAACGATCTGGGCGTAGTCGACGGCAACGAGCCTGACGCCGTGGCGCCGAATGGCGAGCCGCGCCGTTGCCACCAGGCGTTCGATCGTGATTCCTGAGGTGTCGACCACGTGCAGCGGCCACTCGGCGACGTCCTCTGACGCCCGCCGAATCGCTTCCATGTCCTGCGCGCTGGCCCACTTCGGATCGCGCACTCGGGGGAACGGAACGCCTGAACGTACCGAGAGGATACGGCGCAGGATCTGCTCGCGAGTCATCTCGAGGGAGAAGATCAGGACGGGCGTTCCACGCTCGCAATTTTCCACGGCCGCCTGGATCATCGCTGCGGATTTCCCGACGCCGGATCGAGCCCCGAACTGGGTGATCTCGCCATCCTGGAATCCGCGCGTCACGAGATCGAAACACCTGATGCCGGTTGGCAGCCCCAGCAGATCTCGTGTGCGCGAATGCTCCTTCTGCAGCCGGTCCAGTAGAGGGATGATCGCGCTGACAATCGATGAATCGCCTGATTTGGCTCCTCCGGCACGAATCTCGAGGACGTCGCGTTCGAGCTCCGCGTAGATCTGCTCGGCGTCCTCGGACTGGTCAGCACAGCGCGTGACCGCCAGCGCACATACGCTGATCACCTGGCGCAGCGCGGCTTTCTCTTTGACGATCCGGACGTACTCGCGAATAGACAGCCGCCGGGGAAGGCCCTCAGTGAGCGACGCCAGCCAGGCGACACCGCCAACGGCTTCGATCCGCTTACGCCGCGACAGTTCCTCGCTGAGGGTAACGAGATCGACGACCGATCCGCCGTCGATCATCTCTCCCATGCATGCGAATACCACCTGGTGGGCTGTGAGCATGAAATCGGCGGATCTCACGGTCTCAGCGGTCTCCGCGTAAGCCTCGTTGTCAAGCAGGATGGCGCCGAGGATCGTGCGCTCAGCCTCAAGCGAGGCAGGGAGGCCGCGCTCGAATTCGATATCGGCCATGCTCTTCCTCATGCTGGCCTCCCGATTGCTTCAGGCTGATCCCGATATTCCGGCCGATCGTAAATCGTCGCCGCATCGGCGTACCGGGCTGTTTCGCCGGGGACTCCGACCCTCTTCTCCGCTGGCTGCCCAAAGCGGTTGAGGGGGCCGCTCGCGAACCGGTTGACCGTCCCAATCCAAACCCGCGCCCGTTCGCTGTGGTTCACACCCTCGCTGTGAAGGCGATTGCCCAGCATCCTGCGGAATACCTCGACCGTCAGGTTTGGGCTGGCCTTTAGCAGTGCGGCAAGCTGCTTTGCCTCCGACCCATCCCAGGGCATTTCCACGCCGGGGTTTTGGTGTTTCCAGTAGGCCTCGACGACTGCCCTGAAGGGAGCATGCCTCGGGTCACTGGGCAATTTGGCAATCTTTGCGCCCGCGTCAGCGGAAAGGATTCTCTTCTTTTCTGTACCTGTACCTGTATATGTGTGCCGGTCACCGTTCCGGTCACCGCTACGGTCACCGTTCAAAGCCGCATGTTTATTGGAGTTTCTGCGCGGTCGCCGCGTGCGATTGGTGCGGTCCGCAGCCTCTTTTCGGCGATCAAACGTGCGCTTTGCGGTGAGCCATTCCGACAGCAGAACGCTGTTCACCAGCCGGCCGTCCTCAAGGCCGAATTTCCTTCGAACCACATCTCTGTATTCCGGCCACAGGTC
>JBAUZR010000794.1:0-7169 GCA_049585375.1 Acidobacteriaceae bacterium | reverse complement strand
CTCCTCATCGTCTCTGCCCCTCAAAAGCGGGATAGAATTCCACCCCGGCTGCTTGTTTGTCCAACCGGGGTGGATTTAGCCCGGGTGGGTCTTCTTCTGGAGCCTGTCTCCGACAAGCCGAGACCCTGACCGGACCGCAACGTCGATTAATGGCCCGGGACGCCGGCCGACGGAGCCGAATCGCCGGGATCCATCGGCTGCGGAAGCCCCTGTTTCAGCGCGGAGTTTCCGTCGAGCCCGCGGAAGACGTCACTGGCGAAGAAGTACTTGCCGTCGGACGGCACCATGACCATCTGGATTTTGTCCGACAGTCGCTCCGCGATGATTTTGTTGATGAGCAGTGGCGACTGGTTCAGCAGCTTCGCTTCGCTCGCCATCCGCTCCGCGTCCGCCGAAGCAGTCACGCGGATGCGGTTGGCCTCTGCCTCCGCCAGCAGTTCGCGCCGCTGCAGCTCCGCTTTGCTGTCGATCACTTTGGCCTGGCCTTCGGCGTCGGCGTTCTCAATCGTCGCCTCCTTGCGCGCTTCCGCCTCCAGCTTCGACTGCTCGATCTGCTTCTGCTTCAGCGGCAGCGTGTACTGCATCGCGTCGGCCTCACCCTTGGCCTCCACCACGCGAGCATGCGCATCGCCCTCGGCCATCTTCACCTTCTGCGCCGCTTCGGCCTCGGCCTGCAGCTCTGCAATCCGCACCTGCTTCTGCTGGATGTCTGTCTGGACGGTCATCTGATCGTCCTGCTGCTCCTTCAGCAGCAGGTCCTGCAACCCTCTCGCATATTCGGGCGGCAGCTGGATGTTCCGCAGCATCACCTCTTCCACCAGAATGCCGTCCGCACCGAGCTTATTGGTGATCTCGCCCGTCGCCTCCCTGCGAACCTCTTCCCGCTTCGAGCTGAAAATCTCCCGCACTGTGTAGCTCGGAGCCAGATCCCGCCAGGCGCTGGCCACTACCGCCGGCACCATCTGCTGATCCACCGGCTGCGGCAGGTGCGTCTCCATCCAGTCCAGCCGCTTCGGATCCAGCCGGTACCGCACCGTGATCGCCAGACCGATCTCCAGACCTTCTTTTGACTGGACGTCGAGCGGCTGCATCTCCGGCGCGGCCTTCTTCATGCCGGCGCCCTTGACTACGCCGGTGGTGAACAGCTTGTCGCGCAGGTCGAACATCTGCACGCCTTCCACCAGCGGCGTGACGAAGTGCGCCCCGGCGTAGAGCGTTCCCGGCAGCGTGCCCCGCAGCTGGCTGACCCGAACACCGCCCATACCCGCCGGAATGACGACGATGCCGTCGGCGATCAACCATGGCAGACAAGCAGCGATCGCCAGCATCATCGATGTCCGCCACCGCACCGGCTCCGCCATCGCCGATGCCGGCTTCCGCGGCTCCCCGTCGGACACGGGCGACTCAGTGTCCGACGGCACCACCCGCAGCTTTCGCCGGTATTCGATCCACGTCCACAGGTCGTACAGCGTGATACCCAGCGCGGAAGCCAGCAACAGCGCTCCCACAACGATCAGCAGTTCTTTCAGCGCAAGCATTGCTCTTCTCTCTCTCTCTTCCGCTCTCCCCGAACCGTGGCCACCGACTGCCGAGCGAAAAACAGCCGGACCAGCCCACCGAACAACAGTTCCTCCACCAGCAGCCCGCACGAAACGCTCAGCACCAGGGCTCCCACCACACTCACCGCTTCCGCAAACAGTTCCATCGCATTCCTCCCTGCGCTTACCCGTTCCGTGCCTTTACCGGTCCGCCGGTGCAGTCGCCGTCTCGGCCGCGCCAGCCACGTCCGCCGTCCGCGTACCCGGCGCCGTCTGCGGATCAGTCTTCGCGAGCACCGCCGTCACCACAGAAGCAGCCGGGGACGCCGGTACGCCGAAGATCTCCGCCGTCTCCGCATCGCGCTCGCCCACGATCTCCACCACGTCGCCGGCCCTCACCCGCGCAAACAGATCCTCCAGATCGCGGCGGCCCATCCGAATACACCCGTGGGAGGCCGCTTTGCCGATCGAGCGCGGCTCATTGGTTCCATGGATTCCGTAGCCCCTCTCGCTCAGCCCCATCCAGCGCGTGCCCACCGGATTCCCCGGCCCAGGAGGGATCACCTTGCCGCTGTGGTAGTAGGTCGGGTTAGTGACCCGGGCAACAATCGTGAAGGTTCCCGCCGGACTCGGCGTCGCATCCTTGCCCACCGCCACCGGATAGACCTTCATCACCACGCCGTCTTCCAGCAGCGCCAGCCGCCGATCTTCCAGGCTCACGACGATCGTGCGAGTGACCGCTGGCGCCCCCACGGTCGCCGCGTCCGACGGCGCAGACACCATGGCCTGTCCCATAAGGACTGTTGTGGAGAGAACCAGAAATCCTGCCGCCGCCGCTGTCGCTCTTACTTTGCCGTTCATCGCTCGCCTCGCTTATTGCCTGCGCCGCGAGACAGTGCAAGCCCGCAACCATCCCCTTGCCTCCCGGAAACAAAGGAGTTATCCGCACCAGCCTGTCCAACATCGTCGTCGGACACGTGTTGCTTTCCCCACGGTGTGTCTGCCCTGCCACGTCGGACACAACCACCCGCGTCCGACACGCCGGCCAACCCCGCCTGCGGCGAGCGCGTCTCGATCAGCCATGGAAATCCATCTCGCGAATCTGCTGAACCGCAAAATTGTTGTGCTGGGTCCGCCCATCCTCGGCGGCGACACGAATCAGGAAAAGCTGGAAACCGTTACCCTCGTCGGCGTCGATCCGGCGGGAATTTGGATCGAGAGCGAGGAAGCCGCTAACCGCCTCGCCGAGCGGTTCCGCGTGAAGCCCGCCGCGCCCTCTGCCTTCTTCATCCCTTTCACCCAGATCACGACAATCCTCGCCAGCCGGGAGACAGGGGCATCGACACAAACCACCCGTCCGGAGGCCACACCGCCGCAGGAGATCTGATCGCCAGCCGCGGACACCGATGCTGCGTCAGCCCGCGAGTCAGACTGCTGAATCATGCACGAATGGCCGCATTCCGCACTCGCACGAACGTGCTATCATGACTTTCCTCCCCGGAAAGGCAACAATGGGCCAGCAGACACTCGCCTCGTTGATGGCGGACTTCCCGCCGGTCGTTGTCCTGCTGTTTTCGCTGGCCAACCTCGTTCTCATTCTTTATCTCGTTCGCGACCGCCGCAGGGCCCAGGCCGAAGTGGCTGAGCAGGTGGAAGAGCGTGTCCGCGCGGAGATGGACAAGCTCACCGAAGACACGCGCCGCACCAACGACGACGCGCGGCAACTCCTGGCGAGTATTTCTCTCGCCAAGGCCGCTTCTCTCGAAGAAAACGCCCGCTTCCAGCAGCAAATCGAGAGCGCCAAAGAAGAGATCCAGCGGATGGTCTCCGAGATCCGCAGCGTCCGCCAGTACGTCACCAAAATCACGACCATCCGCGAAGAGGTCGCGCCACCTCCGGCAGCGGCTCCGCAGGCCCCCGCACCAACCCACGAAAACGACGAGTGGAGTTCCCCCGAAGCGCTGGTCCGCATGGCCCGGCAGTCGGACGAATGGGCAAAGGCCGCCGGCTATCTCGCGCGCATGGATCCGGTGACCGCCACCTCCTCGAACCTCGAGTCCGCGGGAGACGTTTGCAGGGACCAGGGTTTCCTCGCCAAAGCCATTGAGTTCTACCGTCAGGCCACGACCAAAGACGCCGAGAATCTCACCGCCCGCGCGGAATTCCTTGCGGTGTCCGCCAAAGCGCACGCCTCGGAACGCGAAGAGTCGCTCCGCCTGCTGCAGGACCTGATCACCAGGACGTTGAGCGATGCCGCCCTCGGGCCGCCAATCCAGAACATCTTCTTCACGGTGATGATCGAACTGGGACGTGAGCGGGAACTGGCGGCGTTTTGCGAGGCGCAACTGCTGCTCCCGCTGCCGCGCATCGCCCAGCTGGCCCTGCACCGCCATCTGACCCTGCTTTATAAGAGCCAGGGCAAGACGGACGAGGCCCTCCCCCACTGCGACGCCGCCCTGCGGCTGGCGGGCGAGGACGTCGATCTGCTCGTAATGCACAGCCAGCTGCTCTTTTCCGCGCGCAATTACGAGGAATCGTACCGGCTGGCGCTGCGCGCCCTGCAGCACGATCCCACGCTGGCCCGCGCCTATATCAATCTCGCCATCGTCCAGGAAAAACGCATGGGCCGCCCCGCCGCTCGCGAACTCCTCAACAAAGCCGTCCCCTTCGCCAGTGCCGCGGAGATGTGCCGCATCGAGGAGCACCTGCGCCGCATGGCCGCTCTCGACGACCTCTCCGACATCGTTCCCTCCAGCGGACCCCAGCTCATCCGCGCCTGAAACCAGCCTCCGTCGAGCCTCTTCTCCCGCGGCGGCTCACCCATGCACCCTCCCATCGGTCCAAATAGAGTCCAGGAAGCCATGCTCATGCTCACCCCTGTGCGCGCGGGTCTGTTTTCGCCCGGCCGCGGTTACCCGATTGCGCACACGGATTTCAGGCAAAATAGGAGTGGTTCCAGAGGCTCATTGACCATGCGTCGATCCCATTGCGCGCCGGAGACTCCTTCACGCCGCTTGTGTGCGGTGGGGTGTTCGGTATGGCTCCTCGCCGGAGCCCTGGCCGCCTCCGCCCAGACGGCCGCACCACCAGCCCCAGCCCCTGCGCCCCCGCCGACCACCGTTACCTCGGCAGCGCCAGCCCCTGCGCCCGCGCCGGCCGCCGCTCCAAATGCCTTTCTGGTTCCAGCCGGCACCCGTGTGCTGCTCGAGCTGCGCAGCGGCCTCAACACCAAAAGCGCCAAGCCTGGCGATGGGGTCTATCTGAACTCGACCTTCCCGGTCGTCGTCGGCAACCATGTCCTCATTCCCGCCGGCGTCTATGTCCAGGGAGTAGTGGACAGCGTCGTCCATCCTGGCCGGATCCATGGCGATGCGCAGCTGAATATGCATTTCACCTCGATGATCTTTGCCAACGGAACAGTCGTGGAGATCCCCGGCCGCGTGAACAGCCTGCCCGGCGCAACCAACCAGGCCATCACCGGCAATGAAGGCACGATTGAGCAGAAGGGCGGCAGCAACAAGGGGCACAACGCCGCCGAAGCCGCCAAAATTGCTGTGCCCACCGGCGCGACCATCGGCTCTATCGGCGGACTCGAAGGCGGTCACCCGCTGGCCGGCGGCCTGGAGGGCGCGGGCGCGGGACTCGCCGCGGCCGGCATCGTCGCCCTTTTCACGCACAAGGCCGACATCAACATTCCAGCCGGCAGCCAGGTGGAGATGGTCATCCAGCAGCCCTTTGAGCTCCAGCAATCGAACCTCACCGGAGCCGCCACCCTCACTCCGGCTTCCGTCCAGTCGCCGGACCTGCAGCCATCCGGCAGTCCCGTGCTCCACCAGAGGCCGCATATTCTCTGCCCTGCGGGCAGCCTGGGGTGCAGCTAACCGAACATGAGTGATTCCACCCCTCGAAATTCCCGCCTGCGCGTCTGGTTTCGCGACATCGTCATTTCCGTCATCGCCTCCTTCTTCATCGTTACCTTCCTCTACCAGCCGGTGCGCGTGGAAGGCACCAGCATGCAGCCGGAGCTGCGCGACCAGGACCGCCTCTTCATCGACAAGTTTTTCTTCAGGTTCGAGAAGATCGACCGCGGCAATATCGTCGTCTTCCACTACCCGCGCGACCCCGAGAAGAGCTACATCAAGCGCGTCATCGGCTTGCCCGGCGACTCCATCTACATCGACCACGGCCGCGTCTGGGTCAATAATCAGCCGCTCGATGAGCCCTACGTCCCGCGCCGTTATCGTGACACACGCTCCATGGCTGAAATGATCGTCCCTCCCGACGAATACTTTGTGATGGGCGATCACCGCTCCATTTCCAGTGACAGCCGCGACTTCGGCCCCGTCGATCGCGACCTCATCTACGGCAAGGCCGATTTCATCTACTGGCCGGCTTCGAACATGGGTGTCGTGCATTAATCCGACAGCCCGCGCCCAGTCAGCGCCAACGCTGCCTCGCAGGAATTTTTTAATATCCGGCAATCCGGCAGCACCACTGAGGGCGTACTTCTGCCAGGTACAGATCAGCCGGACGAATCGACGATCCGCATCTACCGGCTGATGGCACTCCTCCCCCAATATTCCGCAGATGGGTCACCGCCGGAACTATCGGACCGCGATCGACCTGCATTGCTCGACTGAACCGCCCTGGTTCCGAGACCCGGCTGCCCAGACAGCACACTCCGGGCTCGTCGCCCACGCCACTGCGCGGAACTGGCTCGCCCTGCGCGACCGCACCCCATCGCCCCAAAACGATGCATTCCAGGAGACCTACCCTATGAAACGGGAAACAGAACTCGCCCGCCTGGCGGGCAATCGCCGCACCTTTCTTAAAGGCGCAGGCATGGCCGGCCTCGGTGTGGCCGGCGCCGCCGTCCTTGGTTCCAGACTGGGACTCAACAGTCCCCGCGTGGAAGCCGCTTCGTCGTACAGCGACGCGGAAATTCTCAACTTCGCGCTCAACCTCGAGTATCTTGAAGCCGAGTTTTACTCCATGTCCACCTATGGCGCCACGTTGGTTCAGCTCGGCGTGATCAATTCGGCGGACGAAAGCGGGCCAACCACCGGCGGCAAAAAGGTCACCGACTTCGGAACTGAAGCGACCTGGGCGACGGCTCTGCGCGAAGACGAGATCGCGCACGTGAAGTATCTCCGTGCGGCCCTCGGGTCGGAAGCGGTGAAGAAGCCGGCGATCAACCTCAACGCCCTCGGCTACGGCTTTGCCGGCATTATGAGCTGGCTGGAACTGGCGCGCCAGTTTGAAGATGTCGGCGTCAGCGCCTACCTCGGTGCAGCGCCGCTCATCTCCAGCAAGACTTACCTGGGCGCAGCCGGTGCCATTCTCTCCACGGAAGCGCAGCATTCCGGCGCCATTCGCGATGCCTGCATTCGCTGGGGAGTCACCAGCCCCGCCGTCGATTCCAGCGATGTGCCTCCCACGCCGAGCGCTCCGTTTGCCGTGGACAAGAATGCGCTGAGCATTGCCAGGACCCCGTCGGAGGTGCTGAAGATCGTCTATGGCGGCGGCACCTGCGCTGGCGGCTTCTACCCCGCCGGCATGAACGGCGCCATCGTCTGCCAGACCTCGTAGTCCAGACGGCTGGCGTCAGCGATACGCGACGCCCGCCCGTTG
>JBAUZR010000793.1:0-19712 GCA_049585375.1 Acidobacteriaceae bacterium | reverse complement strand
ACCAAATCCGGAGCTGCCTGCTGCTGCCGCACTGCCTGCCGCAGAAAATCGACCGTCTGCGCCAACACCACCCGGTGTCGCGTCCCGCGCAGATTCTCCTGCAGATCCCGAACCGGCGAAGCGCCCGACTCCACCGCAACCACCTCACCGAAGCCCTCCGTGAGCGCCAGCGAAAACAACCCGACCCCTGCGTACAAATCCCACGCGACCGCACCATTCCGCCCATCCGTCACCAACTCCACCAGCCGATCGACCAGGAACCGATTCACCTGGAAGAACGAACCCAGGCTTACCCGGTACGACCGCGCCCTCGCGTGATACTTCAGCGCGCCCTCACCCGCCTGGGCCAGCAACTTTCCCGTCGTCGCGCCTCGTTCTGAAGAAAACACCCCTAGGCCCACCACCCTCGGCGCCAGAGTCTGTAACCGTGACCAGCACGCATCCAGCAGCCGCGCGGCCTCCTGCTTCGGCCGCTCCGTCCAGAACGCCACCAGAACCGCCGTCTCCGCGTCGTCAGTGAACAGCTCCACCTCGCGCGCCCATGCTCCCAGACCCAGTCCCTCACCCTCGCGATTCAGAACCCCGATCAGCCCCTCCAGTACCGGCGCAGCAATCGGGCACACCTCGACCGGCAGACTCACGTGGGAATTCCGTTTTTTGTAACAGAGACGGAATGGATTCCGCTCCACATGCAGCCGAACCCGGTTCCGGTATCCAAACGGCTCGCCGGTTACAGCCTCAATTTCCGGAATCTCCCCCACCCGCGCACGCTCCAGCGTCTCCCGCAGGATCGCCCGTTTCATCTCCACCTGCGCCAGGTATTCCGCATGCTGATAATGGCAGCCCCCGCACGTTCCAAAGTAAGGACACGGCGCCGCGAGCCGTGCCGGGCTCGGCTCCAGCACTTCAACCAGCTCCGCCGCAGCGTAGCTCTTGTTCTCCTCGGTGATCGTGGCCTCGACCACTTCCCCCGGCAGCGCAAACGGCACAAACACAGCCTTCCCTTCTGCGCGTGCCAGGCCGGCCCCGCCATAAATCGCCTTCTCGATCCGCAGCTTCACTCCTGCCTCATGTAGAACAGGCTCAGGCGCGGCAGATTGTGTTTCTCCAGCAGCCGCTTGTGCAGAAACTGCTGCTCAATCTGCCGGATCTGCAGCGCCTGCATCCGCCGCCGGTACGGAGCGATCTCCTGCGCGCTCTGCTCCCGCAGCGCCGCCAGCTCCTCCTCCGGTGTGGTCGCGATCACCGCATGCAGCAGCTTCTCCTCCAGTGCCGTCAGCGTCTTCTCCAGCTCTTCGGGATGCGGCGCCTGCTCGGCCTGCATCGCCGCCATCTGCGTCAGCCGCTCCGCAATCTCCGCCGCCGTCTCCGCCGCGATCCCGGTAATCGTCGTCGCCGCCCGCAAGGCCGCCGCGCCCTGGCGCAGATGCGCCGCAATCCGTTCCCACTCCAGCCCCGCTTTCGCCCGATCAGCATCCGGCTTCGCCGCGCCCAGCGATGCCTCCTGCATCTCCTCCGCCGCGGTCATCACCGCCTGCGCGCACCACGCCAGCCCATTGACCCGCCGCGAACCCGACCGCTTCCGCGCGTCATATTTGTCGAACGCCGCATCGATCCCGCGCAGCACCGCTTCCAGCGGAATCCCCGCCTCGCGCCACGTCTCGATCAGCGCCCAGTCCAGCGTCGACAGCAGCAGGATTGATCCCCGCCGCCGCTGAAAGTGGTCTTCGATTTCCGTGAAGTAATTGAAGTAGTTTTCCAAACCGTCAGGCCGTCGGGGTGTTCGTCGTGCTCGTGGACGCGTTCGCCCGCGCCGCCTGCGCCTCGCTTTGCCCACCCCGCGCCGCGCGATTCCGATCGTAGATCAGCCGCAGCCCTTCCAGCGTGAGCATGTCGTTCACTTCCGAAATGTACTTCGACTCCCGTGCGATCAGATGCGCCAGGCCGCCCGTGGCCACGCACTTCGTCTCGCTGCCCAGTTCGCCGATCATCCGCGCCAGAATCGCATCCACCAGCCCGATATGCCCCCAAAAGAGCCCGATCTGCAGATTGTCAACCGTATTCGTCCCGATAATCTTCGCCGGCCGTCGAATCTCCACCCGCGGCAGCCGCGCCGCCCGCGCAAACAGTGCTTCCGCGCTGATGTTCAGCCCCGGCGCAATCGCCCCGCCCAGGAACTCGCCCTTCTTCGACACCACATCGAAATTCGTTGCCGTCCCAAAATCCACCACAATCGTCGGGCCGCCGTACTGTGCAAACGCCCCCACGCAGTTCGCCACCCGATCCGCGCCCACCTCCGCAGGGTTGTCCGTGAGAATCGGCAGACCCGTCTTCACCCCGGGCTCGATAAACAGCGGCTTCTGCCCGAAATATCGCTCGCAGAACTGGCGCAGAATCCAGTCCACCGGCGGCACCACTGACGCAATCACGATGCCCTTGATCGTCCCGCTCTCCACGCCCTCGCTCGCCAGCAGCCCGCGCACCAGAATCCCGTATTCATCCGCCGTCTGCGTCTGCCGCGTGCTGATGCGCCATGTCGCGCGCAGATCGCCCGTCGTTCCCTCCGGCCGCAGCGCGTACAGCGCAATCACCGTGTTCGTGTTGTTTACGTTCAGCACCAGCAGCATGACCTTCTCCGTCTTACGCCTCGCGTACGCCGCCCGACAGCACCGTGCGCACGCCATCCTGCGTGCGAACCTTCAGGAAACCGCGCTCGTCCAGGCCGTCTGTCGTTCCCGCAAATCCTTCGCCCCCGCTCGCAGTTTCATCCACGCGCACGCGCTTGCCGCGTATCCAGGTCGAATGGGCAGTGATCCGATCCCGCACGCTCCGCGCTGCCTCGCGGACATCGGCCGATCGCGTCAGCGCCGTGACCTCGCTCTCCAGCGATTCTAACAAGGCCAGCAACAACTCCTGCCGCGGCCAGTCGCGTCCGGTTTCAATCCGCAATGACGTCGCCATTTCCCGCAATTCCTCAGAAAACTCCGCCTGATGCACGTTGATCCCGATCCCCACCACCGCGTGCCGCACCCGGGTCACCTCTGCATTCAGCTCGGTGAGAATGCCGCAGAATTTTCTCCGTCCCAGCAGCAGATCGTTTGGCCAGCGCAGATCCGCCTCCAGCGCCGTCGTCCGCCGCACCGCTTCCTGCGCCGCCAGTCCCGCCGCCAGCGACAGCCACAGTACATCCGCCGGCGCCAGCCGCGGCCGCAGCACCACGCTCACATACAGCCCCGATCCTGTTGGCGATTCCCACCCATGCGCGCCACGTCCGCGGCCCAGCGTCTGCTCATCGGCAAAGTACACGCTCCCGTCCGGAGCCCCGGCCTCCGCCTGCCGCATCGCATAGCTGTTCGTCGAGTCAATCGAAGGAAAGAAGTGCAGCTTTCCCCCGAATCGTGTGGCCGCCAGCGCCGCACCCATCGCATCCAGATCAAACGGGTCGCTGTACTCTGCGCCCTGTACCCTGAACGCTGCGCTCAATAAAGCTCCGCCGTGATGCGCATCGAAAGATCCACTGCTGTGACTGAATGCGTGAGTGCCCCCACCGAAATGTAATCCGCCCCGGCCAGCGCATACTTGCGAATGTTCTCGAGCGTAATCCCCCCCGACGCCTCCACCGGAATCTTCGTGCTCTCTTCGCGCACTCGCTCCATGCACCTCTTCACTTCGGCCGGCGTCATATTGTCCACCAGCAGCGACTCGGCGCCGTGCGCCAGCGCCACTTCCAGCTCCGCGAAACTCCGCACTTCAATATCGATCGTCTGCCCGGGCTTGCGGCGCTCCTTCGCCCGCTCCAGAACCTTCTCGATCCCGCCACCCAGGGTAATGTGATTGTTCTTGATCAAAATCCCGTCCGACAAATCCAGCCGGTGGTTCTCGCCGCCACCGCAGCGCACCGCGTACTTATCGAGAATCCGCAGGCCCGGGATGGTCTTGCGTGTGTCCAGCACCTTCGCGCCCGTCCCGTGCACCTCGTCCACATAGCGCCGCGTCAGCGTCGCGACCCCACTCATGCGCTGCATCAGGTTGAGCATCACCCGCTCGCACGCCAGCAAGACACGCGCATTGTGACGAATCACCGCTACCGCCTGTCCCTTGCGCACCCGCACTCCGTCAAAAATCTCCGGATGGCTGATCACCTCAAACCGCCCGCTGTTCTTCCCGTCCAGCCGGGCAAAAATGTCGAGAAACCGCGGAACACATCCCAGCCCCGCGAGCACACACTCCTCTTTGGCCAGAATCATCGCCGTCGCCCGCAGCCCAGGCTCCACCGTCAGCGCCGTGGTCACGTCGCTGGTCGCCTTGTCTTCCTGGAGCGCATGCTCCAGAATCGCTTCAATTCGCCGGCTCTTCCATTCCATCGCTGTTTATCTCAGATCCTCGAGCGCCTTCCGCGTCTTCTCCAGCAGCAGCCGGTTCTCCGACTCCTGCTTCCGCAGTCCCTCCACGACAGCCGCCGGAGCCTTCTCCAGAAAACCCGTATTCCCCAACTGTTTCTCCGCCGACGCCAGCGCCTTCTCCAGTTTCGCCAGTTCGCGCGTCAGGCGCTCGCGTTCCGCGGGAACGTCGATGGTCTTCTCGTAGATGAGGGCTATATCAAAATCTGGCTCTGATCGAGCGTTCGATCCAGACAAATGATGACCGGGGAACCGAAGTTCAGATAACCTCGCTAGCTGCATAATTAGTTTTTGCTGATTGGCGATATATCCTGCCGTGTTGGGAGCGGTTGTCGCGTCGAAATAAATCTCTGCCGCGATAGCTTCTCTCTCCGGGACGCCAATGTCCTTACGGAGCCTCCGCGCGGAAACGATCACTCCCTGAATGATCTCCATCTGATGGATTATCGGTCTTGACTTGAGATTCATATCGCCATCGATGGCCACCGGATACCGCGTCAGCGCAATCGACTTTGCCGGAGCCTCACCCTCATACACAGCGTGCCACAGCTCCTCCGTCAGAAACGGCATAAACGGTGACAACAGCCGCAGCGCCGCTTCAAACGTCTGCAGTAGTGTGGTCAGCGCGCTCTGCACCGCAGCCTTGTTTGCCGCCTCGCTGAAATCAAGCCGCAGCTTAACAATCTCCAGATACCAGTCGCAGAAGTCGCCCCAGAAGAACTGATAGATCGTGTTCGCCGCTTCGTGGAAGCGGTACTCGCTCAGCGCCGCGTTCACCTCACCGGCCACCGCATTCATCCGCGCAGCAATCCAGCGCGCCTCAATCAGAGCATCTGCCTCCACCGCCGGCATCGCGCCCAGCGCAGTCCGACCCACCACAATCCCGGCCTCGCGCGCACGCTCCACGTTCATGAAAATGAACCGCGCCGCGTTCCAGATCTTGTTTGCAAACGCGCGATACCCCTCCGTCCGCGCCTCGCTGAACGCAATATCCGTCCCCGGCGATGCCATCGACGCCAGCGTGAACCGCACCGCATCCGTCCCGTACTGCTCCACAATCTGGATCGGATCGATTACGTTCCCCTTTGTCTTCGACATCTTCTGCCGGTCCGCATCCCGTACCAGTGCGTGGATGTACACATCTCGGAACGGCACCGAATCTGCCAGCGTTCTCTCCGACCCATCCTTAAGCGGCACGTCCTTGGAGAACCAGCAGCCCAGCATGATCATCCGCGCCACCCAGAAAAACAGGATGTCGAATCCCGTCACCAGCAGTTGCGTCGGATAAAACACATCCAGATCCCGCGTGTGCTGCGGCCACCCAAATACCGTCACCGGCAGCAGTCCCGACGAAAACCACGTGTCCAGCACATCCGTTTCCTGCGTAATCTCCGCGCTCCCGCAGTGCGCGCACTGGGTCGGATCCTCCCGCGCCACCGTGATCTCTTTGCACGCCGCGCAATGCCATGCCGGAATCCGATGCCCCCACCAGAGCTGCCGGGAGATGCACCAGTCGTAGATGTTGTTCATCCACTCCAGGTACACCTTCTCGTACATCTCCGGCGTGAACCGGATCGCCTTCTTTCCCCCGCCATCCGCGCGTACCGCCTTGCGCGCCAGCTCCGCCATCGAATCGCCGCCGGCCTTCGGCGACTGATTCACTGCGATAAACCACTGCGTCGACAACCGCGGCTCCACCACTGTCTTGCACCGGTCGCACTTCCCAATCGCGTTCACATGCTCGCGCACCTGCCCCAGCAGCCCCTGCGCCTCCAGATCCTCCAGCACCTTCTTCCGCGCCACGTACCGATCCAGACCCGCATACGCGCCCGCCTCGGCGTTCATGTGCGCCGTCTCGTCCATCACCGAAATCGCCGCCAGCTTGTGCCGCTGCCCAATCGCAAAATCATTGGGATCATGCGCCGGCGTCACCTTCACCGCACCCGTCCCAAAGTCCGACTTCACCCAGTCATCGGCGATCACCGGAATTTCGCGCCCCACCAGCGGCAGACGCAGCATCTTCCCGATCAGCCCCTGATACCGCTCGTCCAGCGGATTCACCGCCACCGCCGTATCGCCCAACATCGTCTCCGGCCGGGTCGTCGCCACTGTGACAAATTCGCCCTCAGCGCCAACCACCGGGTACCGGATCTCCCACAGCTTCCCCGTCTGCTCCTCGTGCGTCACTTCCAGATCGCTGATCGCTGTCTGGCAGCGCGGGCACCAGTTCACGATGTACGCCCCGCGATAGATCAATCCCTGCTCGTACAGCCGCACGAAGGCCTCGCGCACGGCGACTGACAGGTTTTCGTCCATCGTGAAGTACTCGCGCGACCAGTCCACGCTCGCGCCCAGCCGCTTCATCTGGTCCAGAATCGCGCCGCCATAGTGGCGCTTCCACTCCCACACCCGCTCGACGAACTTCTCCCGCCCCAGCGCCTGCCGCGACGTCCCTTCGGAGGTCAGCTGCCGCTCCACCATCATCTGCGTGGCGATGCCCGCGTGGTCGGTGCCTGGCAGCCACAGCGCCAGGTCGCCCCGCATCCGCCGCCAGCGGGTCAGAATGTCCATCTCCGTCTGGTTCAGCATGTGGCCCATGTGCAGCCGGCCGGTTACGTTGGGGGGCGGCAGCAGGATCGTGAACACGTCGTTGCCCTGCGCGCGCAGCTTCTCCAGCTCTTCCGGGCTGGGCGTCTCCACGTGAAACAACCTCTCCCGCACCCAGTACTCCGCCCAGCGATCCTCAATCGCCGCCGGATCGTACGCTTTAGGCAACTCCCGGCGCGCGGGCAGTGCTGCTGTTTCCGTCATCTCTTTGGCCTGCTCTGGCATTCCTTCTCACGATAAACGGTTTCGCTTTTCCCCGCAGCCCGCACCACACAGGGACGGCCCGTCCGCGCCGCAAACGAAAAGGCCGCGTGATCCGCGGCCTTTTCTCATGCGATTGTTTTCGCTACCGGCTACCGGCTTGTCCTTAGAAGGGGTTCAGCTTATCCAGACCCTTCTTCTTCTTGTGCTGGCTCGACGACTCGTCATTCTTATCGTAGGGAGCCTTCTTCTTCTTGTTTGATTTGCCCGTCGCAGTCGCACCCGTCTTCACCTGCGCGTTCTGCTGATCGGCCGGCACTTCGTTGATCTGCTGCGGCGCCTCTGCCGGCTTGTCGACTGCCGGCAACGGCTTCTGGTCCGTCGGCCCCACCGGCGCTACCAGAGGCTGCGCATTCGCCCCACCTGGCGCAGCGTTCGCCGGAGAAGCGCTCGGCGTACCGTTCCCCGGAGCCTCAGTCGCCTCCGTGGCCCCGCCGTTCGACACCGGTACCGTCACCGTGCTGCCCGGCGATCCTGACGCGTCCGGCACCTCTTCAAACGTCAGCTTCTGCGTGGGAGCCTCTCCTCCGCCTTCGCCCGGCTGCGCCTGCTGCACCGTGTTGTTGCCCGTGCCAGTCACAGCCTCTTCTTCGGCCGGCTGCTGCATCGTTCCCGGCGCAGGAATTGGCTTCCCGGCCAGCGCTGCCCGGAACGCTGCCGAACTCTGCTTGATCACTTCAGGCGCCGTTACCGGCGGCGGGTTGTCCAGCGAAGGCTCGCCCACCCGCGCCGCCTTAATCGTGCTTGGACCATGCCCCAGCAGCGCCAGGGTCCGCGTCCCGAGCTTCACGTTCACCCGGCTGTCCTCTTCCGCCTGGCTCTCCGCCAACGCCTGCGCGCTCGGCGATGGAACTCCCCGTCCCATCGCGATCAGCCGGTCCTTGGCGTCCTCCACATGCGCCGACAGCGGATACCGGATCACTACCCGGTCCCACGCATCGGCCGCCTGATTGTCGTAGTACCGCACCAGCTCCGTCTTCGCCTTCGCCGGCATCCTGGCCTGCGACATCTTCTGCGCTTCCACCGCATACGAGTCGCCGATCGTGATCAGCGTCTGATCCGCCCTGCTGAACAGCGGATAATCGTCCGCCACCGTCTGCAGCCGCGCAATCGCCCCCGCGTAGTTCTCCCGCGACGCGTAATACTCCCCAATCTCAAACTGCCGCTGGGCCAGAACCTCCTGTACCTCGCGGAGCTTTTGTTTGGCCCGCGGAATCAGCGGAGAATCCGGAAACTGCTCCAGCATCGTCCGGTACTCCTGCTCCGCGTGAATCGCGTTCTGCGGATCCCGGTCCGGCTTTTCCATCTGCTGGAAGTAGATGTCCCCCACCTTCATCTGCGCCTCGGCCGCCTCCGGCGAGTTGGGGAAGAACGTAATGAAGTCCTTGTACTCCGACTCCGCCTGCGACAGTGCCGCGGTTCCACCCTCCTTGAACCAGGTGTCGCCCACCGCCAGCTTGGCGCGCATGTCGTATTCCGACTCGGGATAGGTATTCAGCAGCGTCTGCAGGTCAAGGCGCGCCACATCATAGTGGCCCTTCTTCATCGCCTTCATCGCCTTGTCGTACAACAGCTTGTCCGGCTGTTCCGACTGCACGTTTCCCAGCGGATTGGCGCTCAGGTCCTCGTTCTTCTTGTGCTTCTGCTTCTTCTTCGCAAAGGCGCACGGAGAAAACGCGATCGCCGCACCCAGACAGACTGCCGACACTCGAAGGACCAACCGGTTCATAGCACCTCAAAAAAGCTGCAGACCTCTGCCCCGCTTTTGCTTTCCCGGAAAAGGCTGTCTGCAGTAACCTTCCCCGATTCTCTACCCTTCCTCAGGCCGTCTGCAAGGTCGCCCTTTGCGCAGCCTCCAGCAGCCGTCGCGCATCCCGCTCCGCATGCCCCTCGCCGAAGACCGCGTTCCCCGCCACCAGCAGCTCCGCACCCGCCTCGACCACGCTGGCCACCGTATCGTGAGCCACCCCGCCGTCCACCTCAATCCGGTAGCTCAGACCCAGTTCCTGGCGCAACTCCCGCAGCCGCCGAATCTTCTTCAGCGAGTAGGGGATAAACTTCTGCCCCCCGAACCCCGGGTTCACGCTCATCACCAGCACGTGGTGCACCATCCCCAGCACCGGGATCAGCAGATTCACCGCCGTCGCGGGATTGATCACCACCGCCGGCTCCATGCCATGCTGCGCAATCAGCTCCAGGGTCCGGTGCAGATGCCGGCAGGCCTCATAGTGGACGCTCACCCAGTTCGCCCCCGCCTCCGCAAATGCCGGGATAAACTCGTCGGGATTCTCGATCATCAGGTGGCAGTCCAGCGGCAGTTGCGTGTGCTTCCGCAGCGAGGCCACAATCGGCGGCCCCACCGTAATGTTGGGCACAAAATGCCCATCCATCACGTCCACGTGGATCACGCGCCCGCCCCCGCGCTCCGCCGCCGCAACCTCCTCGGCCAGCCGCGCAAAATCCGCCGACAAAATCGATGGAACCAGCTCCACCACAATAGCTTCAGTGTATCAGCGGGCGAGTCACGGTTCCGACCGCCGCGCGAGCTGTCCGGCTCGGGCACAGTCCACCCACCGGCGCGCACCCAGGTAACGCCTGCGCCGGTTATTCCGGTGCAGGCATCGAGTACTGCGCGGCTATCGGCGCTGGGGCGTTCGGGGCATGGCGCCTCTGATGCCATCGCGTTACTTTGAATCGCATTCCCGGAAAATCGGAGCGAAGCAGCCCTGGCTCTGATCACGATTTTCAGGATTCCCGGACGCAGCAGCAGGGGACATCAGTGAGGCCCACTTCAGAAGGAGGACGCGATGATCAGTGCCTGCCTTGAACTTTTCTTCGGATGCTTTCACTCTAACCAGACTCGTCCCTTCACGCTGAACAAGACGTGCTATACCGTGTGCCTCGACTGCGGCCGGGAGCTGCCTTATTCCTGGGCGGAAATGCGCAGACTGAAACCCGCCGAGTGTACTGGCGGCCATGCCCATCCCTGCGAAGGAGTAGGTGCAGCCGCCTGAGAGAAGCCAGTCTTCCTGGGTCCACGCATGATGCTCTGCGCCGTCATTCTGAGCGCAGGAGGAGCACCGCGACGCCCCCCGAACACCTGCACTCTGATGGCGTACAAGCGGACGAACCCAAAACGGCGCCCAAAGAGGTTCGCTCGATCCCGCTATGATCCGCAGATGCGTCTTCTCGGAACGGGTCCCGCGGTCAAAGAACGTCATCCCTCAGCGCGCTTCCTGCATCGCCTCCGGATCACCGCAGCGCTCTGCGTTGCCGCCCTCGCCGGCGCAACCGCCTTCGCTCAGACGCCCGCTGCGTCCGCGCCCCCTGCTTCAAAACTCATTCTCGTCCGCCAGGTGCAGGTCGTTGGCGATCTCGCCAAAGAACCCGCCGTCGTTGAGCATCCCAACGGCACGCTCTTCGTCAGCGGTTATGGCGTCCTCGCCGGTGGCCAGCCCCAGCAGACGCCCCGCCTCTGGAAGAGCACCGATCACGGCGCGACCTGGACCGCCGTAAAGATCGCCGGCGCCACCGGAAACTCCGATGTCAGCCTCGCCGTCGCTCCGGATGGAACTCTCTATCTCGTCCAGCTCCTCTTCGACCCGAAGGCGGGTGACGGGGTTCACGTCACCATCGGCGTCACCCGCGACCTGGGCGCAACCTGGCACTGGACCGTCCTCGCCCAGGACCATTGGGAGGACCGTCCCTGGGTCGCCGTCGCGCCCGACGGAACCGCGCATGTGATCTGGAGCGACACCCGTGGCGTGATGCAGTCCATGAGCCGTGACCACGGCGCCACCTGGACCGCCGCCCAGACCCTCTACCCGACCGGCGGCTCCAGCCATCTGGCCGTCGGACCCCATGGCGACGTCGCGGTGCGCGTCATCCCCGCCCACGCCGGAGGATCCCGGTTCACCGCCGGCGCGGATTGTATCCTCGTCAGCACCGATGGCGGCCGGACCTGGCAAAAGCGCTCTCCCCCTGCAAAGCTCGATTGGGCGCCCACCGACGTCGTGGGGTCCATTCCCCGCTGGGTCGAACCGCTCGCCTGGGATGCCCAGGGCTCCCTCTACGCCCTCTGGACCGACATCCACGGCGTCTGGCTCGCCCAGTCCACCGATGCGGGCGTGACCTGGAAGCAAATTCGCATTGCTGCCATCGATGCCCTCTCCTACTACCCGTATCTCACCGCTCAAGGCTCCGGGGAACTGGCCGCCACCTGGTTCTCCGGCGCAGCCGATGCCCTGCTGTGGCACATCGCTCGCATCCGGACTGAAGGTCACCAGCCCCGCATCGCGCAGTGGTCCGGCCCCGTCACTGACAGCTGGACGACCAGCAGCGAAACCGGCGCACCCGTGCCCTATACCGCCGGCGAATACTTACCCGTCACGTTTCTCGGCAACGGCCATCTCGCGGTCATCAGCCCCATCCAGAACCCGAAGACAAAACATCTCGGCTTCACGTGGTGGGAGTTCCGGCAGCCCTGAGCCAACCTCTCGGCCGTCGCCTCTACCCTCGACTGGCGCGAAGCTCATGCTGAGACGCTCCTCTGGAGAATGTCCAAATTGAACCCCGCCGACAGCTCCCTGGCCGTCAGGATCGGCACCGGATTAGACTGAGGTGTTCGCGGTTTCACGGCAGGTCTAAACCTACGGCAGGGCAAGCGTTCCGACGGGCGGTCCCGTCGATCCGATCCGTGAGCCGTCACCTGGGAGACTTCCGATGAAAACGTCAGGCAAACTGGCGATTGCAGCAGCGGTTGTCTTTGTGGCGCTGCAGGCATTCCGGCCTGCCATTCCCGCTCGACCCGCAACGGCTGAAGTGCAGACGAGTCCTGAGGTGCGGCAGATCCTCGACAGCAGCTGCTACAGCTGCCATTCGGATCAGCGGCGGCTCGCCTGGTTCGATCAGATCGTGCCCGCCTACTGGCTGGTGCGCCACGATGTCCTCACTGCACGCGAGCACCTGAATTTCTCCACACTCGGTTCCAAACCCGCTGCTGCTCAAAAGGCGACGCTCTATGAGGCTGTGAACATGATCCAGCTGGGAGCGATGCCCCTGCCGAGATTCACGAAACTGCATCCGGAGGCGAAAGTAGCTCCGGACGAATTGGCGACCCTGAAGGCCTATCTGGCGCCATGGACGGCTACGCCGCGTCAGCCCGGCCCGGAGCCGGCCGGGGGAAACACCGTCGCCGCCCCCGTCTCCCTAGCAGCGGTGCAGCCGGAGCCGGACGCATTTCCATTCGATCCAGCCTTCGAGAGCTGGAAGCCGATCAGCTTTACCGATCGCGGCGACAACTACACTTTTCGATTCGTTCTCGGTAACGACATTGCGGTCAGGGCGGCGCAGTCGGGCAATATTTCGCCGTGGCCCGATGGAGCGCGCTTCGCGAAGATTGCCTGGCAACAGGAACTCGGAGCGGATGGGCTGGTGCATCCCGGCAACTTCGTTCAGGTGGAGCTGATGCTGAAAGATACCCGGCGCTACAAAGACACAGATGGCTGGGGATGGGGCCGCTGGCGGGGCCTCGATCTGAAGCCCTATGGCAAAGACGCTCGCTTTGTAAACGAGTGCACCGGCTGCCACATGCCGGTGCGCGGTAACGATTCCGTCTATACGCTGCCCATAACACGGGCCGCCGTTGCCGGTAACGAGGTCGTGAATAACCATGCTGCGAACCTCCCGGCAGGTTTGCCCTGGCAACCCCTCGGCTGGAACGCGATCACGATGCTTGTGGATCCTCAGAACCGGTCGATGGCCACCCTCTATGGAAATGAGGCGGCGATCCGTGCTGCGCGGGCGCGTATCGATGCTTCCGCCGGCGAATCAGGATCACAGGCGTATCCGGCGGGTGCGGTGCTGGCTCTGGTCACCTGGGCACAACGTGACGATCCGCACTGGTTCGGGGCGCGCATTCCCGACGTGCCAGAATCGGTGGAATTCGTGCAGGTTGGCGGTGCCGGAGAGCCCGGCACGTATCGTCGTTTTGCGGGAACAGGCCTCACGGAGGTTCAGCTCCCGGCCGGTGCCGCGTCGCAGAGGATGGGCTTCATTCTCGATCTTGCTCCGGCGCGGCTGCCTGGAGTTTGACTCTCCGGCAGAAGGATTTCGCACAAGACCGGCGACACGCCGCGCGGTGAATGATGCCATTGGCAAGCGGCAACCTGTCCTCTTGATCCCGATTACGCACTTCTCCTTGCTTCTGTGGAAATCTTGTCAAGCCCTTTCCGTCCATCACCAAAGTAACAGTCGTTGATACAAAACCACTTCTACGCCGAAATTCCCACGAAAACCTGGCAGTAAACCCGGCGGAACTTGCTATTCTGAACTTATAGAGTGAAAAAAGAAAAAGGCCGCCTGCCAGGCGGCTTTTTTCATGCATGGAACCTTGGGACTACGAAGGGTTCGCCAGGCGGGCGAGCCCTTCGGCTACCGGCTACGGGCTACGGGCTACGGACGTCGACGTTACCTTTGCGCCCCAGCAGAATCAGACACTTCCTGTTTCGATGCCCGCTTTTTTTGACATCGTTTCCCGGAACCGGGGTTACAACTTGACCGTCTTCAGATACTCGCGAAACTTCGATCCCAGATCCTCATGCTTCAGCGCGAACTCCACCGTCGCCTTCAGCATGCCCATCTTGTCGCCTGCGTCGTACCGCGTCCCTTCAAAGCTGTAGCCGTACACCTTTTCATGCTGGAGGAGGAGTTTGATCCCGTCCGTCAGTTGCAGCTCGCCACCCGCGCCCAAAGGCGTGTGCTCGAGCAGATCGAAAACCTTCGGAGTGAGAATGTACCGGCCGATGATGGCATTCTTTGAGGGCGCTTCCTTCGGCTTCGGCTTCTCCACCAGCCCGGAAACGTCGAACAGCCGCGGATTGCCCGGAACCGGCGTTCCTTCCAGCACGCCGTACGCTGAAATCCCCGGCCCTTCCACCACCTGCGTCGCCAGGATCGTCGACTGCACCTTGTCGTACTGGTCCATCATTTGTTTCAGACAGGGAACCGAGGCGTCGATCACATCGTCGGGCAAAATCACCGCCACCGGTTCATCGCCCACCAGATCCCGCGCCATGAGCACCGCGTGACCCAGTCCCAGCGCTTCCTTCTGCCGCACGTAGGAAACGCGCACCAGGTGCGAAACATGTTTACTCACCGCCAGCAGATCGGTCTTACCCCGCTTTTCCAGCGTGCATTCCAGCTCGTAACTCACGTCGAAATGATCTTCGATTGCCGATTTGCCGCGGCCGGTCACGATGATGATCTGGTCGCAGCCCGCCGCCAGCGCTTCTTCCACGCCGTACTGAATGACCGGCTTGTCGACCAGCGCCAGCATTTCCTTGGGAATCGATTTGGTGGCCGGCAGAAAGCGGGTGCCGAAGCCCGCAGCCGGGAAAATCGCCTTGCGTACCTTGGACGGTTTGGACATTGTGCTTTTGGGGGTTCCTTCCTGGATGATGATCTGCGATTGGGCGAACGGGAGATTCTACAGGGAGACGGGAATAAGATGCGATCCCCCGTCGGAGCGTTGGCGAATCGTTACGGACGTGGGACGCTCCCTCCCTCTTCCGGCCTGCTCCCCGCCCGACCCTATACTGTCTGCATGTCCCGCCCCATGGATCGTTCCCAGGCGCTGCGCCAGCGCGCCGAAAAGCTCTTTCCCGGAGGCGTCAATTCGCCGGTCCGCGCTTTTCACGCTGTCGGCGGCGCGCCGCCGTTCGTCGTTCGCGGCGAAGGCGCGTATCTGTGGGACGCGGATGGAAACCGCTACATTGATCTCTTCGGTTCCTGGGGACCGATGCTGCTCGGCCACGCGTTTCCGCCTGTGGTCGAGGCGATTCAACAAGCGGCCAGGCGCAGCGCCAGCTTCGGCGCTTCCACCGAATCCGAAGGCGATCTCGCCGAGCGCGTCATCGATGCGGTGCCTTCGATCGAGAAGCTTCGCTTCGTCAGCTCCGGTACCGAAGCGACGATGTCCGCGATTCGACTGGCTCGCGCCTTTACCGGCCGAAAGTATGTTGTGAAATTTGAGGGCTGTTACCACGGTCACGCCGACGGGCTGCTGGTGAAAGCAGGCTCCGGGGTCGCGACCTTCGGCATTCCAAGATCCGCCGGCGTTCCCGAAGAAGCGGTGCGCTTTACCCTCGCGCTTCCTTATAACGATGTCGCCGCGGTCGAGGCTGCTTTCGCGCAACACAAGGGGGAAATCGCCTGCATCATCGTCGAGCCCGTGGTCGGCAACGCTGGCTGCATTCCACCCGCGCCCGGCTATCTGGAAGCGCTGCGCAACCTCACCTCCGAAGATGGAGCCCTGCTGATCTTCGATGAAGTCATGACCGGCTTTCGCGTTGCGGTCGGCGGCGCGCAGGAACTTTTTGGAATTCGTCCCGATCTGACCACGCTGGGGAAGGTCCTGGGCGGCGGTCTTCCCTGTGGAGCCTTCGGCGGGCGCGCGGAAATCATGGATCAACTCGCGCCGCTGGGTCCGGTTTATCAGGCTGGAACGTTGAGCGGCAATCCGCTGGCAATGGCCGCCGGCATCGCGATGCTCGCATATTTGCAGGAACATCGCGCCGAGGTCTACCGGATTCTGGAGCAGCGCAGCGCGGCTGTCGCCGACGGCGTTGCCGAGGTGGCCGCCAGTCTCGAAATTCCGCTCACCACGAATCGCGTAGGCGCAATGTTCACCTGGTTCTTTACCGGCGGGCCGGTGATCGATTTTGCCAGCGCCGCGCACTCTAACATGCGGCGCTTTGCTGCCTTCCACCAGGGCATGCTTGAATCCGGCGTTTGGCTCCCGCCGTCGCAATTCGAGGCAGTCTTCCTCAGCACGGCGCACAGTGAAGCCGACGTTCAGGCAACGGTCGACGCGGCGCGCCGCGTGCTGGCTTCGATCGATACGCACTCAGAATGAAGCCGGCGCGTTCCGCTTCTCGGCGCCCCCGCGGCCATCGAGGCCCGGTTACCAGACGTGCAGCGTCACACCGGTGCTGAGTATGACCGGGGAAACGCCCGGTCCACTGTAGATCCGCGAATACGATCCTTCGAGGATGCGCCATTCGACTCGCGGCAGAATCGTATGCGCGAAGCCGAGATTCACCTGCCAGGCAGGCCCCCAGCTGGAATCGAGGTTGCCGGTCGAGTCGTAGTATCCGCTGTGGCCCATGCCGCCGCCCGCCTCGGCAAAAACGCGAACAAAAGGCAGAGAAACGGCAAGTCGCGGACCCATAACGGCTTCGTAGACGCGGACGGAGGAATTGCTGGGTAAGGCAGTGCCACGGACGACAAATCCGAGGAGGCTTCCCTGCAGATAGCCGCCGGCGCTGCCGCCCCACACGATCCCCTCTCCCTGGCCGGTACGGCCTCCGGAGAACTCCGCGAAGACGTTGGCGCCATGATGGCCAAGGCCGAGGCCCTCATCCTGGGCGATGGCCGGAAGGCAAAGCAAAACAGGCAGCAGAAACAGCGCAAGGCAGCGGGTGAGGCGTTTCACTGGATACCTCCTTCAGGTTGAAGCAACCAGCGTGGCGGATTGGATGCAGAAAGAGAAGCGCAGCGTTACTTCGGAATGTCGATGGGATCAAAACGGGCGCCAGAGCAGAGGCGTAAGCGCAGAATGCTGGCGGGAGGATATGGCGATGGACAGCGCTCCCAGCACGATTGGCATTCTTTTGGCGTTTGCGGCGATCTTTCTGGGCTGTATTGTTTGGGCGACGCGGGGACATCCGTCGGACGCCGACAACGAAGACCTGGGCGTGGTGGCAAAGGATCACTGATCGGAAGCCGAGGCACGTGGAGACCGGACAGACAACGGAGAGGCCCGATTTGTCCTCTGTAACAACGGAGGGCAAACCATGGGGGCAACTCCGAATACTATGGGCGTCCTGTTACTGTTTGTGGTCGTTTTTCTGGCATGCATTCTGTGGGCGACCCACGGGCACACAGCCCACGCTGATCCGGAAGAGGAAGATTCCCAGCAGCCTGGCAAGATGGTCTGAGCGCGTAAGGACACGCGTGGAGTGGTTCCGAGCTGCACGGGGCGGTGTGCCCTGGCGCATGCCAACTCAGGCGGTAAGAGCCGAGTTGCGTGGCAAGAGCGCGCGCGTGACCAGGGAGAGACCAAAGGCAACCAACAGGCAGCGAATGAGCAGGCGTGGATTGTACTGCCATGCGAGGATCGCCAAACAGAGAGCATAGAGGACCGGAAACGCCTCCGCAGCAAGGCTGGTGAGCCACTGTGGGCGCGTGCCCGAGGAAGCCGTGCGCGGGCGGAGGCTGGGCAGCAGGCGGGGGACGGCACGGCGGTAAGCGAGATAGATTTCGCCCTGCTGGCTGGTGAGGAAAGCCTCTTCGGCGAGAATCAGGCGGAAGTAGAAGAGGCTCTCCAGGACGAGAAAGACGATCGCGCCGCTGGGCGGCATGAGGAAGGCGATGCCGAGAGAAAGGATCCACGAGCCCAGATAGAGCGGGTTCCGCAGGTAGCGGTAGGGTCCGGCGGCCATCACCTGGCCGGCCTGCATGTGCTGCGAGTGCACCACCCCGCTACCGAGGTATGCGGTGCCCCAGAGGCGCATGGCGGCTCCAATGACGGCGCAGAGAACCGCGAGGCCGGTGACGAGGAGGCTGGCCTGGTCGAGGGGCAGCCAGTGCCAGAGCGCCAGCGTGGTAGAGAGTGCGAGCCAGGCGGTGGTGGTGGGGGCAGCATCCCCAAAGCGCAACCATGGCGCGTAGAAGCCGATGAAGTAGAGGGCGAGGAGGATCAGCAGGCGGAGACGGAATTCAATTTGGGTGGCGCGCATGGGTGAAGGGGACAGCGTATAGCGTAAAGCGGATAGCGGATAGAAGACAGAGTTTAGAGTTTTGAGTTTATCCGAGGGCGTCGCGAAGGCGGCCTTGCGCGGCGGCGAGGCGGGCTTCGGCGGCGGTGCGTGAGAGCTTGCGCTGATGCATCACGACGGCGGTTTTGACGGAGCCGGCCTCGGCGAGGAGGCCGGCGGCCTCGGTGGTGTCGAGACCCGTGATACTGGCGACGATGCGGGCGGCTCGGTCCCGGAGCTTCACGTTCGTCGGCTGCACGTTAACCATAAGGTTGCCGTAGACGTACCCGAGGCGGACGAGCGTCGCCGTCGAGAGCATATTGAGCACGAGCTTAGTGGCGGTGCCGGCCTTCATCCGGGTGGATCCGGTGACGACTTCAGGGCCGGTGGCCGGGGTGATGGCGAGCTCCGCCGCCTGCGCAATCGGCGATCCCGGGACGCAACTGAGGCCAATGGTGAGGGCGCCGAGGGCGCGAGCGTGCTCAATCGCGCCGAGGACATACGGCGTGCGGCCGCTGGCAGCGATGCCGACCAGAACATCTTTGCCCGTGAACCCGTGGTCGACGAGGTCGAGCGCCCCCTGTTCAGGATCGTCTTCGGCGCGCTCGATGGAGCTGCGGAGAGCGCGATCGCCGCCCGCGATCAATCCCTGAACCAGCTCGGGAGGCGTGTTGTAGGTGGGCGGGCACTCGGAGGCGTCGAGGACCCCGAGGCGGCCTGAGGTGCCGGCTCCCAGGTAGAAGAGACGGCCGCCGTTGGCGATGCGGGCGGTGATGGCGTCGACGACGGCGGCAATGCGGGGCAGTTCGCGCTCGACGGCAGAGACGGCGTCGCGATCACCCTGGTGGATGACCTGGAGCAGGTCTGGCGTGGACAGCTCGTCGAGGCACTCGGAGGCGGGGTTGCGGGCTTCAGTGGGGAGATGGGCGAGGTCGGACATCTGGGATTGATGCTAAATCACGCGCCGAGGTCATGATCCGATGCGGAGCTTTTGCACGCGGGTGAGGGCGGAGGCGGCGGTGCGGACTTCGCATTCCCAGAGGGTCAGGACGCGCCAGCCGAGTTTGCGGAGGGCGGCGGCGTTGCGGCGGTCGCGGGCGACGTTGCCGCCGCGCTTGGCAGCCCAGAAATCGGCGCGGGTGGCGGGGACCACCGATCCATATTTGCAACGGTGGCAGTGCCAGAAGCAGCCGTGAACAAAGATGGCGGTGCGGTATTTTGGCAGGACGATGTCCGGGCGTCCGGGGAGATCTTTGCGGTGAAGGCGGAAGCGAAAGCCGAGGGCGTGGAGGGCGGAGCGGACGCGGACTTCGGGTTTGGTGTTGGCCGAGCGGATGGCGGCCATGTTGCGGCTGCGCTGTTCGCGGGTGTGAACGTCCACGGGGACAGGGTACAGCGCGGAGGGCGCAGGGACGAGAGTTTAGAGTTTGGGGTTTGGCGCCTGGCGTTGAGTGGCGGAGAGGTGAGGCCGCATGGCGGCGGCGACGGCGGCGATGACCGGGACGGCGACGCTGTTGCCGAATTGCTTGTAGGCCTGAGTGTCGGAGACAGGGATGCGGAAGGTGTCGGGGAAACCCATGAGGCGCGCGCACTCGCGCGGGGTGAGACGTCGGGGCGACTTGTGGGG
>JBAUZR010000792.1:0-6913 GCA_049585375.1 Acidobacteriaceae bacterium | reverse complement strand
AGGGGTTTGAGGATCTCGCAGTCGAGAATGGATACGAAATACTCATCGGATCGACGAACTACGAGCCCGAGCGGATGCAACGATGCATCCGGCGCATGATGGAGCGCAAGGCCGATGGTGTGGCCGTAATGACCTTCGGCATCGAGCAGCCTCTCCTCGATCAACTGGCAGAGCGGAACGTTCCCTTGGTCTTTGTGGATGTCGCGCCCAACCGCCCCGGTATCAGTGTTCTGAAGGTGGACTATCACCGCGGAATCCGGCAGGGCGTGCAGCACCTGGCTGCGCTGGGTCACAGACGAATCGCATTTGTGACCGGACCGCTGCGCCTGCACTCGGCGCAGTCTCGCCTAACTGCATTTAGAAAATCCCTGGGCGAATGCGGCATTGCGGTGGAAGACAAACTGATTATCGAAGGTGACCATACGATGGAAGGCGGCATGGCGGCCGCTAAGACACTCAAGGCGCCTGAGATTCTGCCAACAGCCATCATGTGCTCGAACGACATGTTGGCCATTGGTGTTCTGCACGAGTTGTCGCACTCGGGCGTGCGAGTCCCTGATGAGATTTCCATCATTGGGTTCGACGATATTCGTATGGCATCCATGATGATTCCCCCGCTCACCTCTATCCAGATGTCTCCTGCCGATCTGGCATCGGCTGCCGTGTCCGCCCTGCGCGGGCATCTGGAGGCCACCCCGAAGCGGGAGTACAAGATCGACACGCAGCTGGTCGTGCGGGAGTCGACGGGATTTCCGCGCGGAACGATGGCGCACCTTCGCCGACAGCAGCTGAGAGACGAGGCTCATGAGCCGGAATAGAAATGCACAGGGTCAAACTACAGCCTGCGAACCGCAAAGGCGTAAAGAGGCGAGGGCGGATAACCCTTCAGGTCAGTTCTCGCCGCCAACGTAACTGCAGAAGTGATTCGTTGCGGCAGTTCGTTATGCTTTCCCGTCTCCAGGGTTATCCGTCCGAACCGGCAACGTAAATGGGGTCAACATGAAAACAAAAGTCAATCCTGCATCTGTGCTCGCACTGGCACTCGCCCTGACGGGTGCTGCCTTGGTGATGGGGCAGCACGTCAGTGCCGAGTCAAATGTTGCTCCATCCAGGCCGAAAGGTCCGTGTGACATTTACGCTGCCGCCGGTGATCCCTGTGTTGCAGCCCACAGCACAACACGCGCGCTGTACGCTTCCTACGACGGCCCACTCTACCAGGTCGTGCGCCGGTCCGACGGCAGTACCCTCGACATCGGCATCGTCCAGCCCGTTGCGTCTCCGGTACCGGATCCCGGCGGATATGCCGATGCGGCCGCGCAGGATGCTTTTTGCGCCAACACCTACTGCTGGATCGCGAAAATCTACGACCAGTCGGGCAAGCACAACGACTTGACGCAGGCGCCACGCGGGGGATTCAGCGGGCCGGCGCTGGGCGGCTTCAACAACGTTCCGCTCGCCGATATGGCGCCGATCACTCTCATGGGGCACAAGGTCTACGGCGTCTTTATCGAGCCAGGCATGGGCCTGCGCAATGACGACCCAAAGGGCACGGCAGTCGACGACCAGGCCGAGGGGCAATACTGGGTGATTAACGGCCGCCACTTCAACTCCGGTTGCTGCTTCGATTACGGCAATGCGGAGATTGACAGCCGGGATGACGACAACGGCACCATGGAAACCGCCTACTTTGGCGACGCAACGCCCTGGTATCACGGGACCGGCTCCGGTCCCTGGATCATGACCGATCAGGAGAACAATCTGGTCGGTTGCGTCAATTCAGATGGATCGAAAGGTTGCGCTGATTTGCCGAGCATCACGTGGCGATTCGTGACCGCGATAGCCAAGGGGGAGCCCCACCACTGGACCTCCATGGGCGGCGATGCGCAGAAGGGCGCATTATCCGTGATGTTCGATGGGCCGCGTGTCAATGCGACTTATGATCCGATGCGCAAGCAGGGAGCCATCCTGCTGGGCAATGGCGGCGATAACAGCAACGGATCGCAGGGAACCTTCTACGAAGGCGCGATGACGGCGGCAAACACCTTTCCCACGGACGCCACGGACCAACTGGTGCAGGCCAACATTGTGTCTGCCGGGTACGGCCAGCCTGCTTTGACTCTGGCGCCAGCCTCGGCTACCGCGAATCCACCAGAGGTCCAGACCTTCTCGCCGGAATCTTCGCAGGAGGTCACCGTGACGTTCACCAATACCACGGGAGCTCCCGCAGCGGATGTCAGCTTGAGCGTTTCCGTGCCTGACGAGCAGTGGGCGTCCGTTGTTACGGGTACGACGAATACTTCCAGGGCCTTCACAGATCCGGTCTCACCGGGTGAAAGCGTGAACGCCACTTTCAGGATCACTTCGGGGCCAGCAGCCTTCAACGGCGACTTGATCGGCCAGGTGTCGTGGAAAAACCCGACGACCGGCGCAAAGCGATCCGAAACTGCGGTCGAAAAGGTGCGGAACGTCAGTCCGGTCAGGATCAACGAATTCCGGATCAGCTCCGGTCCTCCTGCAAACGAAACGAACTCGTTCATTGAGCTCTACAACGCCGGCGCCAACCCCATCGACATCTCCAACTGGACCCTGACGGAGCATCCGACCCAACAGGCCATCTTCTCTGCGATCAGGATTCCGGCCGGAACGAAGCTTGACTCCCACGGTTTCTACCTTCTCGGCCTCGCCAACTCGGGGCTGGCGATGACCGCGCACTCGGGCGATAGCACCATCTACGTCAGGAACACAGCCGGCATGAAGGCCGGCGATACGATCAGCATCGGTGACGGTCCCGATGCGGAAACGAGAAAAATCGCAGTCCTCGGAACAGCAGCCGGCGCCTCTACGACGCTGTGGCAGCCGCTGCCTGATGGTCCAATCGTCACGATTCCCCCAGACTCGACCAATGTGCCCGTTACGAGCGTATCCGGCTTCGTGGTCGGCCAGAAGATCGCGCTCGGCTACGGCGCCACTTACCCGGACGTTGCCAGAACCCGGGAGCGTTACGAGGTGGCTACCGTCACTAAGGTCGGCAAGCCGGGTACACAAGCTTACCTGGCAACAGACGCACCCGCTGGCGTTACCAACATCAAAGTGACGTCCGTCAACGACATCTCGGTCGGTGACAGAATCAGGCTGGACATCGACAGCCTTGGCCATGGCATCGAGACGGTTACGGTGAAGCGCATTGGCACGTCTGCAAGCCGCACGAATCTCTCGGCGAATGCAGGCGCCGGTGTAACCAATATCAAGGTTCGCAGCGTAATGGGCTTTGCCGTGGGCGACAGGATCGCCATCGGCACGCCCGTGAATCAGCAAACAGTCAGCATCACCGGGGTCGGCACGCCGGATGCAACAGGCACCGGCATCGACTTCACACCGGCCCTCAACCAGTCGCATATCAGCGATGAGGACGTGGTCGCTGCGGGCACGGGCCTCGATCTCGCCGCGCCCCTGAAGTTCAGTCATGCGGCCAATCTCCCCTTCAGCGATCGGGGAACCGGGATCAGCTTTCAGCCGGCCACATCCTTTGCCCGTTCGAGCAACGAGCCGGTCCAGGCTCTCGGCACCGGCATCACGCTCGAGAGCCCCCTGGCCAGCGACCACGCGATCAATGCAGTGGTGCGCGACGCCGGCGTCACGACTGCGGGATACCAGGGAACGCCGGCGCCCAATCAGTGGTTCGGGGGCCCCGAACTTGCTGTGAACACTCCCTTCTTCGACCGCCGCATCACTCGCAGAGAGGGCAGCCTGGTGCTGCGCGATCCCTCCGGCCTGGTCATCGACAGCCTCAACTATGGCGGCCTCGTCGATCCATGGGCGGCCGAGGGCTACCAGGCCCTCTCCGGATCACAGCACAATGGTTGTTACGTGACCGCGCCCGGATGGGATGCTTTCGTCTGGCCACCCGCTCCAACCGCGGGTGTCTCAAATACCAGCGCCGGCCGTTTCCCGGACGGTCGTGACACCGACAGCAACTGCAATGATTTCCTGACGTCGCCCTCCACTATTTTGTCGGCGGCTTCGCCTGCAGGCGCCACAAATATCAAAGTCGCCAGCGTGGAAGGCTTCGAGCCGGGCCAGCCCATTCGGATTGATTCCAGCGCGAGCATCGAGACCGCCGTCATCGCGACGGTTGGCACGGCCGGCGCCACCACAACAGACTCGGCCACCAGCGCAGGTGCGAACGTGATTCGGGTGGCCGGCGTGACCGGGTTCAGCGACGGCCAAACCATCACGATTGACAGCGGCGCTAACGCTGAAACCGCAGTTGTCACCTCCATCAGGAGGTTTGGCAGCACCGCAATCACGATCGCTGTGCCGCTGACGCATACCCATCCGGCCGGTACCCCGGTCTCCGGTACCGGCATTATTCTCACCGCTCCATTGCACCGGGAGCACGCGAACGGAGCACCGGTCACCGGCAGTATTTCGACGCCCGGTTCCCCCAATCACTACTTCCGGGCGTCTCACTGAGTGCTCCAGTTCCTTTCTTTTCATCTCCCCAGCGGGAATCGCCCTGCATGTTCCTGCGCGCGCGTTTGCGCAAACCGGTCCGCAGGCTGAAGAATGGTCATCTAATGTATGAGCCAATTCTTCAAGAGGAGATGCGCATGCAACTGGGAATGATCGGACTGGGCCGCATGGGTTCCAACATGGTGCAACGGCTGCTGAAGGCCGGCCACGAATGCGTCGTGTACGACACACATCCGGACGCCATGAAGGATCTTGCCGCAAAGGGTGCACAGGCGACCACCAGCCTCGCCGAGTTTGCCGGCAAGCTGAAGACGCCGAGAGCGGTATGGATGATGGTTCCGGCCGGCGTGGTCGATTCGCTTCTCAGTTCACTGCTGCCCGTGTTGGCGAAGGGCGACATTGTGATCGACGGCGGCAATTCCTACTACCACGACGACATTCGCCGCGCGGAAGAGCTGAAGCCGCGTGGCATCCATTATGTCGATTGCGGCACCAGCGGCGGCGTCTGGGGGCTGGATCGCGGTTACTGTCTCATGATCGGCGGCGAGCAGGAGGTCGTGCAGCATCTCGATCCGATCTTTCGCGCGCTGGCTCCGGGTGTTGCTGCCGCGGCGCGAACGCCAGGAAGTACGGGCGATCCGACTCCGGCGGAGAACGGCTACCTTCGCTGCGGACCCAATGGCGCCGGGCACTTCGTCAAAATGGTGCATAACGGAATCGAGTACGGCATGATGGCGGCCCTTGCCGAAGGCCTGAATATTGTGAAAAACGCGAACGCCGGCAAGGTGAAACGCGAAACCGATGCGGAAACCACGCCCCTGCGGCACCCGGAGCTCTATCAGTACGACATCAACATCGCGGAGGTAGCCGAGGTGTGGCGACGGGGCAGCGTGGTTGGATCCTGGCTGCTCGACCTGACAGCAGCAGCGCTGCGTGATCATCCCGACCTTTCCAATTTCGCCGGGCGCGTTTCCGATTCCGGCGAGGGCAGATGGACGGTGCAGGCCGCGATTGACGAAGGCGTGGCCGCCCCGGTGATCAGCTCAGCCCTCTACTCGCGATTCGCCTCGCGCGGAAGCGAAGCGTATGCCGACCGGCTGCTCTCCGCTATGCGATACGAGTTCGGAGGCCACGTGGAAAAGAAGGCCGGCTCCGGCGACTGAGCCGCACCTCAGGGCGTTTGCTGCTTTTCGACCGCGACTTTGGGATCGATCCAGGGCCCGTCAGTTCCAATCAGCTGACCAGCCTCTTCCGGGCCCCAGGTCCCCGGCAGATAGGAATAATAGGGCGTCACGTTGCCGAGAACCGGCTCGACAATGCTCCACTGGGCTTCAGCCATGTCCTCGCGAGAAAAGAGCTCGATGTTGCCCCGGCTGGCGTCGCCCAGCAGCCGTTCGTAGGGAGGCATGTCGTTGGCCTCTTCGCGATGTAGTTCCAGCTCGACGTCGCGGCCCACCATGCGCTCGCCGGGAATCTTGACGCGCACACCCAGTCCGATCGAAAAATCGGGACTGACGCGGATTCGCATGTGCGCTGAACCCGAGGGGACAAGCTCTCCGAACGTTTCCCGCGGCGGACGCTTGAATTCGACGTTGGCTTCGGTGCAGGTGACGGGCAGCATTTTCCCGGCGCGAATGTAGATAGGCACGCCGGCCCAGCGCCAGCTGTCGATGTGAAGGCGGATGGCGATGAACGTCTCCACGGTCGACCCCGGGGCGACCCCAGGCACGGAGCGATAGCCCTCGTACTGGCCGCGCACCACGGCATCGGGCGTCAGCGGGCGGATGGCCTTCATCAGTTCGGCTCTGCGATCGCGAATCGAGTCGTGGTCTTCGCCCGTGGGCGGATCGATGGTGAGGTTGGCCACCACCTGCAGCATGTGATTCTGGACGACATCGCGCAGAGTCCCGACTTCGTCGTAAAATTTGCCGCGATCCTCGACGCCAAATTCTTCCGCCATCGTGATCTGAATGCTGCGAATGTGATCGCGGTTCCAGATCGGCTCGAAGATAGGGTTGGCAAAGCGCGTGTAGAGAATGTTCTGCACCGGCTCTTTGCCGAGGTAGTGATCGATGCGAAAGATATTGTCTTCGCTGAAGAATCGGTGCAGGATCTGGCTGAGTTCCTGAGCGGACTGCAGATCGCGTCCAAACGGCTTTTCCACAACGACGCGCGCGTTGGCGGTGCAGCTGGCTTTGGCCAGGTTTTCCGCGACCGTGGCAAAGAGGGCAGGCGGAATGGCGAAGTAATGCAATGGCCGCTGCGCCGAGCCCAGCTGCTTCCGTAGCTCGACAAATGTATTTGGGTCGTTGTAGTCGCCGTCAACGTAGCGCAGGAGCGTGAGGAGCTTTTCGAAGGCTGCCGCATCGATGCCCCCGTGCTTTTCCAGGCTGTCTTTGGCCCGCGCTTTGAGCTGGTCGAGATTCCATCCGGCTTTAGC
>JBAUZR010000791.1:0-12319 GCA_049585375.1 Acidobacteriaceae bacterium | reverse complement strand
ACTATAGCATGCGCGAGATTGCCATTGCAACTCGCCGCTGTTCAGAAGCGACTTGCTGATCCTACGGGAGAAAGCGGAGGAGCGCAACCGTGGAAAACTGCTCAAAACCGTGGAAATCCGCAGGGGTCATCGCCGGGCGATCAGGCCGAGATCCGTCAACCCGTTGACAAAGAACTGCATGGCCAGCGCTACGAGCAACAGGCCCATGATGCGGACGAGGATCCGGATCCCCGTTTCGCCGAGGAAGACGCGGATACGGCCGGCCGCACTGAGAACCAGGTAGCTGAGGAATGCGGTCAGGGTGATAGAGCCGAGAATCGACAGCATTTGCCAGTGATCGGGGGCCTGTCCGACCAGGACCATGACGCTGGAGATCGCTCCGGGGCCGGCAAGCATGGGAATGCCGAGGGGCACGATGCCGGCATCCTCCTTGGCTGCCCCTTCCTGGGTTTCATCCTGCGATTCCTGCGTGGGGGAGCGCTTCGCCTCCATCATGTCGATGCCGATCAGGAGGAGGATGAGCCCTCCCGCGATTTCAAAGGCAGGCAGCTTGATGCCGAAAAGACTGAAGATGAATTGGCCTGCCAGGGCGAAGCTGGTCAATACGATGAAGCAGGTGAGAGCGGCCTTCCATGCCATGCGCCGGCGCCGGGCAGGATCGACGCCTGAAGTGATGGCGATGAACGATGGAATCGCGGCGAAGGGGTCGACCAGAAAAAAGATGGAGCTGAGAGCGAGGAGGGAGAACTTCACGTAGGTGGAGTTCAGCGCCTGTTCGGCTGCAGACGCCGGAGAGACCCAGGTCGCGAGTTGGGCCAAATCAAGCATTTTGTGACTGTAACTCACTCTTTCGATGCGAGATTTGAGGCCGGGATGCGGCGGAATGCCGTCCCAGGGCAAATCTTGCCTGCAGAAGCGGTGGAACTACCAGCCGGCGGATGGTTGCCTGCCACCAGCGATTGCTTAAATCGTCTTGATTCAGCGTGGTGCCGGCCTGCGCTGCATTTGGCAGAGACCGTGCTGTTTCCCCTGAGACGCGCGATGCCCGAGGGAATCTTCCCTTGCAGCAACTGATCTTGGATGGTGCGCAGTTTCCGAACTGCTCTACCGGCATTCGACCGGGCGGGAAAGTACGCCTGAACCGGCAGAGGCGAACGGCGCGGAGACCTACAACTGAAGCGGTTCATCACCAAAGAGGAGAAGTGAAGCCCATCATGATGACCTACGCGAAGGAGCGAGGAGGACGCCCGAACGATGCGTCCATCCTGCTGGCCAGCGACTCTGAACGACACGGGAACTCCATGCACCAGTTACTGAAGGAGAAAGGTTTTGCTATCGATTATGCAGGCAACTATTCCGGAATCGACGACCACCTCAAGGGGAGGGATTTTGACGTTGTGTTGCTGGAGGTAACGGGAGAGCACGCGGTGGAACCGGCGGTCGACACAGCTCTGCGCCTGAAGCGCGCGAACGCCGCCCAATTCGTCGGCTATGTGGCCGATGCGGATCTGGAAAACAGCGGACTGGCAGGCGATGCAGTCTTTCCCCGCAATGCCGAGAAACTGCGGCAGGCGCTGCGTCGGTTTCTGGCTGAGGGCGGCGCCGAATAGAATCCGCCCCTGCGGGCAGCCCGGCGCTGCCCTTTCTTCTTCAGCCAAAATTCAGGAAGGCAGAGTACTCTGGCTGCACTGTTGTGCAGGCTGGGAGCGTGTGCCGATGAGTTTTGAGCGGAAGAAATTTCTGAATTGCGTGACTCTGGGAGGTTTGTTATTCGCGGTGGCCGCCGCTGTGCCGCTGCGCGCGCAGGAAAGTAACGGGCCCTTCCATGTGCAGGCGGAGTGGAAGATTGGCGGCGACGGATTCTGGGATTACATGTCGGTCGATCCCGTCTCGAAGCTGCTCTACATCACGCACGGGGACCACGTAGTTGTGGTGGACACGCAGCAGGGCAAGCAGGTGGCCGACATTACCGGTCTGCATGGCACCCACGCCGTGGTGTTTTCATCGGACGGCGTGCACGGATATATCACCGACGGCGGCGCCAATCAGGTGGCGGAGTTCGACCGGAAGACGAACACAATCGAAAAGACGATTCCGGCGGGCACGGGTCCGGACGGAGCGGTCTTTGATCCCGCAACGAAGACGGTTTGGGCGTTCAACGGACACAGTCACGACGCCACGGTGATTGACACGAAGACGAATGCAGTTGTGGCCACGGTGGCGCTGCCCGGCAAGCCGGAGTTTCCGGTGGCGGACGGCAGGGGCTACGTCTACGACAACATCGAGGACAAGAGCGAGATCGTAAAGATCAACGCGAAGACGCATGCGGTGGAAGCGACGTGGTCGATTCTGCCGTGCGAAGGACCGTCGGGGCTGGCGATCGACCGCAAGCATCGGCGGCTGTTCGCGGTGTGCGACGGCAAGATGGCGGTGGTGGACGCGGACAACGGCAAGGTGGTGGCTACGCCGACCATTGGCGACGGACCGGATGCTGCGCGGTTTTCAGAGGCGGATCAATATGCGTTCAGTTCCAATGGTGCGGGTACGCTGACGGTAGTGCACGAAGACGGTCCGGACCATTACACCGTCGTCGAGAATCTGCCGACGAAGCGCGGGGCGCGCACCATGGCGATGGATCCTGACGGACGGAGGTTGTTCGTCGCGACCGCGCAGTTGGGCCCGCGGCCTGCACCGACGGCGGACCATCCGCACCCGCGGCCCTCGATTGTGCCGGGAAGCTTTGAGGTAATCGCGATCGGGAAGTGAGCGGATAGCGGATAGCGGATAGCGGATAGCGGATAGCGGATAGCGGATAGCGGATAGCGACGAAAAACTACAGAGCCTCGCCGATGCGGGGCTTTCCTTTTATTGGACGCAGATTTAGTATCCGTCGCGATGGCTTATCCAACCGTGATGGCGGCGACTTCGTAGTCCTGGACGGCGGGGATGGTGCAGCGGAGGGTCTGGTCATCGGCGACATGGAAGGGCACGCTGGAGCCGGCGCGGAGAAGCTCTACGGAGCGCACGCGAACACCGGGCGGCAACTGCATGGCGAGGCGCTGCGGCCCGAGAGGCACAACCGAATGCAGCCAGCCGTGGTGGGCGCTGGGATTCGTGTAGTTGAGCAGGTGCACGGCGTAGCCAGGCTCCGTTTCCCAGGCAAACATCTCAACGACGCCATCGCCCTGGACGGAGATGATGCGGCGGTCGCGGGTCAGCCACTGGAGTGTGTTCTGGTAAAGCCGCAGGAGGTCGCCGTGGCCGGTGAGCCAGTAGGTGCGCTCGATGTCGCCGGGGAAGTATGCGGTCCGAGAGGCGCCGGTTTCGCGGAGGACGACAGCGGGCTCCTGCGTGTGCTCGACAGGCGGGTAAGCGAGTTCCGGAGGATAGTGCACGAATCCTGGAACGACGGTGAGGATGGGATCGGCGACAGGCTGCAGCGGGCGGCGGTTCTGGGCGCCGGGAATCCAGTGGGTGTCGGTGAAGCCGTCGAGGACAGGATGGGGCCGCTCGATGCGGGCATAGTACGCATTGCCATTCGTCCCGATGGCCGGGCCGGCCGAGTGAATGCCGAGGAGATCGGCCAGAGCGAAGTCGGCGCGGGGCTGCAGGTTCTCGTCGTAGAGGCTGGTTTCGAAGCTGGCCAGCAGAGAACCGCCGGTGGCGACGTAATCGCGCAGCTGTTGAGACTGGCGGTCGCTGAGCATGGCGATGTTGGGAAGGATCAGCGCGGTGTATTTGCGCAGATGCTCGGGATCGAGGCGATCTTCGTGGATGAAATCGAAAGCGTAGCGGCCGCGCAGAAGCTGGGCGTAGAGCCCGCTGGTGGTCTCGCGCATATAGTCGCGGAAATGCGGCGCGGGGCCGGGCTGGCGGCCTGATTCAGGGCTCGGCTTCGGTCCGGTATAGAGAAGCTGCGTGCCCTGCCCCATGACCACGCCGATGTTGGCGAGCGAACGGCGCACGCGGAAGTGCGGATCGTGCGCGGCCATCCAGTGGAAGAAGGCATCGCCGGTTTTCTGCCAGCGGCGGTCGACATCGAATCCTTCGTAGCCGCCGACGAAGTGGCAATAGGGAACAACACCGCCGGCGAGCGACTCGTTGAACCACATACGCAGCTCTTCGGGCGATTTGGACCCGTTCCGCCAGGTCACGGCTCCAGTGGAGTAGGCGGCGGTGACATTGCCGGCTGCTTTGCCGTCGAGGATGGAGGTGCAGACGCGGGCCTGCAGGGTGCAGCCCCATATTTCAGGATCGTAGAAGGTGCGCCCCTGGTTGTCGGCCTGGAACCATGAAGCCGCTTTCCCGAGACGGTTGAGGTCCGGCCCTGAGTGGACATTGCCGCCCATGTTAGCGAAGAAGAAGCTGTCCGGCTTCTTTTCTTTGGCAATCGCGTCATACTTCGCCCAGAGCGCGAAGAGGCGGTCGTTGAAGGCGCGCCAGTAGGCGGTGGTGGTTGGCGGCGGGAGCTTGCTGCAGACGGCGCAATGGCAGTCGGGCAGACTTCCGAGGGGTGGCCAGCCGTTGGTGTAGAAGCAGTCCACGTCGTAGAGAGCGTTGATCTCGCGCATGAGGGCGGGGACGTAGTCGTCCATGTAGGACGTGAACATGCAGGTGCGGAAGAGCTGCGGCTCCTCTTCGTTGTGCTGGACGGAACCGTCGGCATAGCGCATGGCCCACTCGGGATGAGCGGCAAGGGCGTCGGGCCAGTTGAGGTCGGGGCTCATGCGCGCGACGACGCGCATGCCACGTTTTTTGGCGGCGGCCGTGCATTCGCCGAAGAAATCGCGGCCATGCAGGAATTTTCCGTGTTTGTGGAAGGGCACCTTCGAGGGGTAGTAGGCGAGGATGCCGGTGACGCTGACGAAGACGACGTCGGCGCCGGCAGCGTGCCAGAAGTCGGCCCACTGCTCGATGTTCATCACGGCGGGGTCGTGCTCGGTCATGTTGGTCTGGCCGATGCGCCGGATGCGCTGCTGCCACGGGAGACTGGCGCGGTCCAGCGGCGCAAGGCGTGCGGGGAGAGCGATAAGAGCGGGCGCGGGCTCTTCGTCGACCGACTGCGCAGCGAGCAGATCCTGGGAGCGGAGGGCGGTGGCGAGTGGGAGGGCGGCGGAGGTTTTGAGAAAGCTGCGGCGGTTGAGCATCGGGAGGTCGCCTCGTTGCTGGACGGCCCAAGTGTATCGAGGCGAGGGCGCGAGAACCAGGGGTCCGGGGTGCCGCGAGATGTTTCCGGACAGGCGCGCCGCTCGAATCTCCTACACTGGAACGACAATCCGCATGGGCGCCGCTATCGAGTTTCGGGAACTGAGCTTCACACTGCCGGAGGGACGGCCGTTACTGCGGGAAATTTCGCTCGCGGTGGAAGAGGGCACGACCACGGTGGTGCTGGGGCGGAGCGGATCAGGCAAGACAACATTGCTGCGCACCGTAAACCGCATGGTGGAGGCGACGAGCGGGACGGTTCTGGTGAACGGCGAGGATGTGCGGGCGGCGGACCTGATCCGCCTGCGGCGCGGCATCGGCTATGTGATCCAGGAGACGGGGCTGTTTCCGCATATGACGGCGGAGCGTGACGTGAGTCTGGTGCTGGAGGCGGAGGGACGTTCGAAAGGAGAGCGTCTGCGACGCAGCCACGAACTGCTTTCAGCGGTGGGGCTGGATCCGGAGAAATTTGCACAGCGGTATCCGCATCAGCTTTCGGGCGGGCAGCGGCAGCGTGTGGGTTTGGCGCGGGCGCTGGCGGCCGATCCTCCGGTGCTGCTGATGGACGAGCCGTTCGGGGCGCTGGATCCGCTGACCCGCGCGGAGATGCAGGACATGCTGCGCGGGCTGTTGCGGAAGCTGCGGAAGACCGTGCTGCTGGTGACGCACGATCTGGATGAGGCCCTGCTGCTGGGCGACCGGATCGTGCTGATCGAGGAGGGACGCGTGGCGGCGCATCTGGAGCCGGAGGCGTTTCTGCAATCGCAGGAGGCGGCGGTCGCGGAGTACGTGCGCGCGTTTCATCGAGGCGAGCGCAGGGCGGCGGAGGAGCAGCGATGAGCGGGTTTCTCAACCGATACGGCGGCGAGATCGGCATCCTGACCCTGGAGCATCTGTGGCTGACAGGCGCCGCGATGCTGTGGGCGACGGCGATTGCGGTGCCAGTGGGTGTGTGGCTGACGCGGCGCCCGCGCTGGGCGAAACCGGTGATCGGCGTGGCCAATGTGCTGCAGACGATTCCCTCGCTGGCAATGTTTGGGTTTCTGCTGCCGCTGCCGTGGCTGGGCGAGCGGGCGGCACGGGTAGCGATTGTGGCGCTGACGGCGTATGCGCTGCTGCCGATTCTGCGCAACACCTATGCGGGGATTCAGGGCATTGACCGGTCGCTGATCGAGGTAGCGCGCGCGCTGGGGCTTACGGGCGCACAGCGGTTCTTCAAGGTGGAGCTGCCGCTGGCCGCGTCGTTCATTTTGGCCGGTTTGCGGACGGCAACGGTGATCTGCGTGGGGATTGCGACGATTGCGGCCGCGGTCGGTGCCGGGGGCCTGGGCGAGCTGATTTTTCGCGGGGTGGCGTCGATCGACAACCGGCTGGTGCTGGCTGGGGCGATTCCCGCGGCGCTGCTGGCGCTGGCGGTGGACGGGGCGCTGGGGCTGCTGGAGCGATGGTTCCGCGTGCCGACGATGAAGGCCGCGCCGTGAATCGCCGGGAATTTGTCACTGCGACAGCAGCATTTTGCGCGGAGATGGCGGGCTGTTCCCCTCCCCGGCCCAATCATCCGGTGGTTGGGGCCAAGAATTTTACCGAGCAGGTGGTGCTGGGGGAGCTGCTGGCCCAGGAGATCGAGGTGAAGGCGCATCTGCCGGTCGAACGGCGGTTTTACCTGGCGGGCAGCTACATCTGCAATCAGGCACTGGTGGCGGGGCGGATCGACGCTTACGTGGAGTACACGGGGACGGCGCTGACGGCGATTCTGAAGCAGCCGCTGGATCGCGATCCGGAGCGGGTGCTGGCGACTGTGCAGCGGCTGTACCAGCAGAAGGACCAGGTGACGGTGGAACCGCCGCTGGGCTTTCAGAACACCTTTGCGATGGTGATCCGCGGAGACGACGCGCGGCGCCTGCACCTGACGACGCTGAGCCAGGCGGCGCAATACACACCCAGGTGGCACCTCGGGGTGGGATACGAGTTCGAACAACGGCCGGACGGGCTTCCGGGACTGGAGAAGGCATACGGGCTGCGTTTTGCCGGGCCGCCGCGCACGATGGATTTGGGGCTTCTGTATCGGGCGCTGAACGATCATCAGGTGGACATGATTGCGGCGAACTCGACGGATGGGCAGATTCCGGAGTTTGGGCTGACGGTGCTGGAGGACGACCGGCATTATTTCCCGCCGTACCAGGCCGTGCCGCTGGTGCGGGATGCCGCTCTGCGGCGGTGGCCGGGGATCGGCGCAGCAACAGCGGCGCTGGCGGGCAAAGTGGAAGCCGATGCCATCCGGGCCATGAACGAAGCCGTGGACGCGCAGCATCGGGATCCGGCTGACGTGGTGCGGGCGTTTCGGGCGAAGCGGGGATTGTAACGCGCTGCGGAATTGGAGTGCCCCCTGCACGAAGCCGCTGGGTTTCACCATCAGCCCATGCTGAGCGGCTTTGCGGCCAGTCTCCCTTTCACGCTACAGTCTTAATCAGGTGGTCTTGGCAACGACAAAGCGACGCGAGCTTCCCCTGTTGTCGATTCTGGGGACCGTTTGCATTGTGCTGGTGCTTTTCGCTGGCGTCGTCCAGGTCGCTCATTTTCACGCTGACGGCCAGGTGGACCATCACTGCGCTCTCTGCGTGACTGTGCACCAGGCGGTGCAGGCTACCGCCGTGGTTGCGGTGGTCCTGTTTTCACTGGCAGTGGTGTACCGGATCGCTGAAAGGCGCTCGCCTGCGCCACGGCAGCGCTTTCTGCTGAAGCTGGCCAATCGACCTCCTCCCGTCCCTCTCTTCGCCTGAAGACGGATCTCATCCCCAGGGACATTTCACATTGCACGGAGGTTGTCGATGCGCGCGTGTCTGCGTAGCGCTGTATTTTTCTTCCTTTTCTTCAGTTGTGCCATTGGGCTGAGTCTTCCTGCAGCCGCCCAGGGCGGAGCCACATCGGGAACGATCAGCGGGACGGTGACGGACCCGACGGGAGCGGTCCTGCCGGGGGCGACGGTGACCATTGAGAACCCGGTGAGCCAGTACGAGCGGTCGACGAAGACCGACAGCGGCGGAGCCTTCCAGTTCACGAATGTGCCGTACAACTCGTACCACATGAGCGTGAGTATGACCGGCTTTACCTCCGTGGCAAAAGATGTAGCGGTGCGATCGGCAACACCGATGACGGTGCCAGTGACCCTGACGGTGGGTGCGGCGGCAACGACGGTGCAGGTCACATCGCAGGATCTGATCAACAACGCGGCGAACATGGACACGGATATCGACCGGAAGTCGTTCGGAGAGATTCCGCTGGAGAGCCAGTCTTCAGGGCTGAGTTCGCTGGTGACGCTGTCGACGCCGGGGGTGACGGCGGATTCAAACGGCATGTTCCATGGGCTGGGCGATCACGCGGAGAACTCGTTCTCCGTGGATGGGCAGCCGATCACCGATCAGCAGAGCAAGGCCTTCTCCAACGAGCTGCCGGATACGGCCGTGCAGTCGATGCAGGTGATCGAGGGAGCGCCGCCGGCGGAGTACGGGGACAAGACGAGCCTGGTGATCCAGGTGACGACGCGCTCGGGGCAAGGCGACATGAAGCCGACAGGCCAGGTGTACACGTCCTATGGATCGTTCGGATCGGTGACGGGCGGTGTTGATCTGGGCTACGGGAAGAAGAACTGGGGAAATTTTCTTTCCGCGAACGGGCTGGATACGGGCCGGTTTCTGGATGCGCCGGAGTTCAGCGTCTTTCATGACAAGGGGAACGAACAGAACATCTTTGACCGGATCGACTACACGATCAACCCGGCGAACTCGCTGCACGTAAACCTGAACTATTCGCGGTCGTGGTTCCAGACGCCGAACACGTACGACAACCAGAACGCGGGCGGGGTGAATCTGGCGGGCGCGCCGGTCACCGGGCCGACGGATCAACGCTCGAAGATCGGCACGATTGATATTGCGCCGGAATACACGCGGGTGATCAGCCAGACGTCGGTGTGGAATCTCGGGCTGTATCTGCGCAAGGACAATTACCACTACTACGGAAGCAACGACCCACTGGCGGATCTGGGACCGGTGCAGCAGCAGAGCATCGGGCAGGACCGCAGCCTGACCAACGAAGGCGTGCACTCGGACTTGTCGTGGGTGAAGGGACCGAACAATGTGAAGTTCGGCGTGATGTATGAGCAGACGCCGCTGGATGAGAGCGACGTGCTCGGCATTGTGAATCCCGGATATCTGAGCTCGCTGGGATGTATGGCTGGGAACGTGCCGACCGGGCCGCCGTGCACGACGCTGCTGCCCTACGATCTGACGCGAGGCGGCGGGTTCTATAACTTCCGCGGACATACGGATGTGAAGGAGCTGGCGCTGTATGTCGAGGATCAGATCACGGCGGGCAACTGGCACTTCAACGTGGGGATCCGCGGAGACATTTACAACGGGCTGACGGATGCGACGCAGGCGGAGCCGCGGCTGGGCGGATCGTACACGATTACGAAGACCAACACGGTGCTGCGGGCCTCCTATGCGCGGACGCTGGAAACGCCGTTCAATGAGAACCTGGTGCTGTCGAGCCAGGGATGCTTGAATGCGGTCGTGAATCCACTGCTGCTTTGCCAGGCGGGCAGTTCAGGGGCGCTGGCGCCAGGTTATCGCAACGAATATCACGTGGGACTGCAGCAGGTGGCAGGGCGCCACTTTGTGGTGAGCGGCGAATACATCTGGAAGTACACGAACAACGCCTATGACTTCAGCGTGCTGGGGAATACGCCGATTACGTTCCCGATCGAGTGGGATAAATCGAAGATTCCCGGATTCGCGCTGCGGGCCAACGTGACCCCGGTGCATGGATTCAGCGCGTATGCGGTGATGTCGTCGGTGGCGGCGCGGTTCTTTCCCCCGCAGGTGGGCGGAGCGGGGGCGACGGTTGGGCAGACCGGATTGCCGTTCCGGATCGATCACGATGAGCGGTTCAATCAAACGTCTCACCTGCAGTATCAGCTGCCTGGAAAATATTCGCCGTGGTACAGCCTGAACTGGCGGTTCGATTCAGGCGAGGTGGCGGGGGCGGTGCCCTGCTACAACCCGCTGTCGAACGATCCCAACAGTGCATGCGGTCCGACATCGATTCTGCTGAACGGGCAGCCGGCAGTGAACCTGAGCAGCCTGGACGCGGATGAGGAGTTCGAAGCGGGACTGATGTGCAACGGCCAGAAGGCGACGCCGGGGCATCCACTCCCGGCGGCGTGCCTGGCTTCGCAATACACCTCCGATCTGGTACATATTCCCGCGCCAGGAACCGGGGACAATGACCACAATCCGCCGCGGATTGCGCCCCGGAGCCTGTTCGACATGTCGTTGGGTGAGGACAATCTGTTCCACGGGGATCACTACAAGTGGGGTGCGCAGATCACGGCGATTAACGTGACGAACAAGTATGCGCTGTACAACTTCCTGTCGACGTTCAGCGGGACCCACTATGTGTCGCCGCGGGCCATCACGGGAAGGCTCGCATTTTCGTTCTGAAGCACTCGTTCTGAGGGTTGGGGCCGGTTCTGCGGGATTCCTGAATTGCGCAGATCGGCCGTCCATCAGAAACCCGGAGGCTCGCTCCGGCCACGGTGTGCGGCCAATGCAGCCTGTGACCTGGAGCGGCGCGCGCCAGCCGGAGAATTCACCAAAGCAGAAGGCCGCCCGAAAGCGGCCTTCGAACTTCTGCCCATTCTCCCGGCTTAACTGCCGGCGGTGACGGGCACCGTCTCGATGGCATGGTTGCCGTGGGGAACGGCAGTCACGCAGGTGGGGTGGCCGATTGCCGAATAAGGAGCATTCTGAATCGTGGCAAGGACGCCTGTATTCGGACTGAGTTCGCCAGCCTGGATGTAGTCGCCAACGCTGTCGGTGGTGTAGACGAAGCGGCCGAAAGCGGGATCGACGACGATGCAGGTGGGTCCTGCATCCGCGGTGCTGAATGTCGAGGTAGCGAGCCCGGAGGGCTGGCCGGTTGATTGGGAGATGGTGTACTCGCTGATGGTCGATGCGTTGTAGTTGCTGACGTAGAGGTATTCGTCGCGCGGATCGATCGTGACGCTCACCGGGAAGGTGCCGGTGCTGAACGGGCCATTAATGAGAGGGACGATGGCACCGCCGGTAGTAATGTCGTAGACGATCAGCTGGTTCTGCACGCTGTCAGTGGTGTAGACGAAACGGCTGGTCTGATCGACGGCAATGCCGGTCGGGGTGGTTCCGGCGGCGAAGGGACTGCCGGCCACCGGCGAAAGAGAGCCGCCCGCAGCGACAGCGAAGGCTGAGATGGTGCCCTGGGCGGGGCAGGTGGCAGGCCGCACGGGCGCGGCGCCGTTGGTGGGCGGCGACGTAGTCACAATCACCGCATTGGTGTTGGAGACGTAGGCATAACTGCCGTCGGGGGTCACCGCGACGCCGCCGGGGAAGCACTGCACGGTGCTGTAGGCGAGGGTGCCGCTGGTGACGGGCGTCCCGAGGGAACCGTCGGCGTTAATCGGGTAGACCACCAGGGCGCCGGGACCCGGAGTCGCATCGCTGAAGCCAGGCGCGTAGTAGTCGAGGACGAACAGCAGCGTGCCCGTGGAGTTGATGGCGAGCGAGACCGGGTCGGAACCTGGCGTGGTGTAGGTCTTGCCGGCGGCGAGCTGCCCGTCAGTACCGATGGTGAACATGGCAATGTTGCTGGTGTCGTGGTTCACCACGTACAGGTACTGCTGGTTCGGCGATGCGACGAGGGCGACGGGGTTGGATCCCTGGGAAGAAAAGGGCGAACCGGCGACGAGGCTCAGGGCTCCGGATGCGGAGTCGACGTGATAGGAGGAGACCTCGCCGTTGGTGGAGCCAGTGGCATTGGAAGTGACAAAGAAGTAGTCAATGGTCTGGCTGGGGCTGCACGAGGTCACGCCCAGGCCCATCCCCAGACACGCGGTGACGGCCAGCAAGCCCTGACCGATGGTTTTCCACTTCATGCTGTTCCTTCGTCCCTTATGGGAGCTTCCTTTGCGGGATCGCTCCCGGTCATTCTAAATTCCGGAAAGACATCTCCGGAGAAACTGCCAGGCTCGGCCCTAGCGCCCGTTGGTATTGCCGCCGGCGTGAATCACGGCCGCGACACA
>JBAUZR010000790.1:0-13701 GCA_049585375.1 Acidobacteriaceae bacterium | reverse complement strand
AGAATGGGGACCTGCGTCTTCTGGAGAAGAACGGGATCACGCATGACGATGGCTAAGCGCGTGGCGCCGTCGATCCAGTAGGCACGCTGTTCCCAGGGCCACCAGCTTGGGCCCTCCTCCAGACCATTCCAATATTCCGCGGTAAAGGGCCAGGAGATCTCCGGCAGCTGCGATCCGAGTTGGGCCGCTTGTTTCGCAAGCCAGTCGTGTAGCCAGCCCTGCGGCTCAACCGCGCCGGGTGCAAGTTCGGCGAAAGCGCCGTGCGTGGCGACGGCAGGGGTCGTTGCCGCGTGGGCACGGTCGTCGGCAAGCAGCACAGCGGCGCTGGCGAGTCCCATCTCAAGAAACTGCCGGCGGTCAAAGCGACCAGAACGCGACGGGTATCGATCTGAGCCTGAATTCATCTGAACTCCTGATGCTTCTCCTCAATCTATACGCACTCTGCGGCTGGCGACGGGGCTTCCAGGTGTGAGGGAAAGTTTCTGCTTGCATCGACCAGGAAGGGACGCGCGGCAATCGGATGTTCTGGAGGCGCGAAGCGGAGTCGTAGTACCAGCGCCATGCTCCGAAATGCCGGCTCATCTCCGCATAGGAATGGGCGGCGATAATCGGCGGAGCGGCGTCAGCGGCTGGGTACGGCGCTGCACGGAGGATCAGGCCAGCGCCGTTTGAAGGGCACGGATTAGGGAGCGAGGGCGGGGACAGCCCCCGGACGCATGGGGAAGGTGAAGCGGGCGATGCCGCTGAACAACAGGCTGATGCCGACCAGAGTGCCCACGGCCCAGAGAGAACTAGCCGGCCAGTGGAAGAAGATGAGGGCGGCCAGGAGCAGAGACACCAGTCCGTCGATAAGGAACCATGCCGAGCCGGGCCTGTGACGGAAGAGGGAGAAGAAGAGAGCGAGCTCGAAGATGCCCTCGAAGGCGATGTAAACGGCTAAAACGAGGGTGAGGGCAACGACGCCGGCAATGGGCATCATCAGCATCCAGAGTGCAGCCAGGATGTAGACGACACCGATGAGGATTTGCCAGAGAATGGCTCCGGTGTGGCGCTCCGACCAGGCATAGACGAGATGGGCGATGCCACCGAACAGGATGAGCCACCCGAAGAAGATGCTTGCGGCAATGCCGGCAAACCAGGGCGCGGTGACGGCGAGAAGGCCTGCGATGATCAGCAGGATTCCCAGGAAGATGGACCATTTACGAGAGGGGCTGGGTGCAGTCATGGGTGGATCTCCTCAGGCGAAAGTCGGGCCGGTGGCCGATGCACAGCAATCAGGAGACCAGGGGGAAGGGTCTGGAGGCGCGGGCCGGAATCGAACCGGCGCATAAAGGTTTTGCAGACCTCTCCCTTACCACTTGGGTACCGCGCCCTGAAGAGAAATTCTAAACCCGCGGGGGAACGGGGGCCAGCGCGGAGTGCGCCGGCGACAGGCTGGAGCGGGAGACGGGACTTGAACCCGCGACCCTCGCCTTGGCAAGGCGATGCTCTACCACTGAGCTACTCCCGCATGGTTCCTCCTGAGTATATCGGTCGTGCGGAGAGGGGTCAACGCGGACGCGAGGAGGAGGCGCGTCCGCGCCGGGGCTACTGGCCGGCTTCAGTCGAGGCCGGGGCGTTCTCCGGATAATCGACGCGTACGGCGACGATTTCGTACGGGCGGAAGGGCACCGTGACGCTGTCGCCGGTGACGGAAAGGTCCGAGCCCTCGGGCTTCTCCATCAGATTGGTTTCAACGGCGCCGGTGGCTCCGGGGGGCACACGAAGGTGAAGCTCGCCGCCTTTGCCGGCCCACTCGTAGAAGTGGAAGATCAGCGCGTGGCTGTCCTCGGCCTTCTTCATGGCGGTGAGGACGAGGTCATCCGGCTCGACACTGACGAAGGAGTGCTCGGCAGGAAGCGGGCCAGCGTGGGATTCGACCTGCATGGCCTGCAGGCGGTAGTTGAAGTCAAAGCCGTGGCGGACGGTCATGGCCTGCTTCCAGTCGCCGGCGTGCGGATAGAGAGCGAAGCGGAAGTGGTGGTGGCCGCGGTCGGCGTTGGGATCGGGCCAGACAGGTGAGCGCAACAGCGAGAGGCGCAGGAGATTGCCGACGCTGTCATACCCATATTTGGACTCGTTGATAAGGCTGAATCCATGCTCATCGTTGCCGAGATCGGCCCAGCGCTGCGCGGGCACTTCGAACTGCGCCTTCTCCCAGCTGTTGTTGCGGGTGGTGGCGCGCTGGATGGTGCCGTAGGGAATTTCGTAGGTGGCGAAGGGGCTGGTGGCGGAGAGCGCGAAGGCGTCCTTCAGCAGCACGTGCGTCTCATGCCAGTCGATGTCGTTGACGACGACGACCTGGTCGGAGCCGGCGTCGAGCTGGATATCCTGGACGAACTTCGAGTTCTGCCAGTGACGCGTGATGCGGATGGCGCCGCGCATGGGGCCGTGGTCGACAACTTCGACGGAGTCGGCCTGGTTGAGGAGCGTGGGCGGCTGGTCAAGCGTGCCGGGATCGATGTTCCAGGCGTCGTAATCCTTGGGCGTGTCCTTAAATGCCTGGAGCTCATTGCCGCAGGAGCCGGCGGCGAGGGTTTCGAAGTTGCCCTTCTTGTCGTAGAGGCTGGTGATGCAGCCGGTATGAGGATCGACGACGACGCGGAGGTCAGCGTTCTCCAGGGTGGTGCCGCTCACACGGAGATCGCTCGTGAAAGGCCGTTTGCCGGGAATGACACGCAGCACTGCATAACCGAGCGACGGCACGTCGTGGGCTTCGATGAGGAGGTGGAAGGTGCTGGTCGCCGCATTCTTTGAGAGGATCTCGGAGGGCAGGACCGCGCCGTGTGCGTCGAGAACGGAAACTTCTGTGGCGGGTGTGGGCATCTGGACGTCGACGGTGACGGGGCCAGAGCGGTTCCAGCCGAGCGGATTGAAGACGAGCACGGGCACACCGGTGGCGACATGCGTGTCGATGTGTTCGGCGATGGTGGTGAGGGCCTTTTGGGAGATGGCGTTAGTGGAGCGGTGGACATCCTCGAACTGCTTCTCGGCGTCCTGGTAGATGACGCCGATGCCGGATCCGGCGGCCAGGTCGTGAAAATCATTAAAGGTGATCGTCTTCCAGTCGTCGGTCAACTGGTCACCTGGATATTTGTTTCCATCGAGCCAGGCGAGCGACGCGTATTTCTCGGCGTTCAGCGTCCACTCGGGGGCGTCACGGAGGTTCTTCTTCATCTGTGCCTGCGTGGTGAAGACGCCGCGGTGATATTCGAGGTAGAGCTCGCTCTTCCAGGTGGGGATGGCGATTTTGCCAGGGACTGGCGTGGGCTCATGGTAGCCCTGGGCTATGGTGCGGTAGTCCCATGTGGGCGAGTCCGGGGCCAGCTCTTTGGAGATGGCCGAGAAGTAGGTGCCGGCCGTGCCGAACTGCATCTTCGGAACGACTTTACCGGGCTCCATCCAGTGCACGCCTTCATCCAGCATCGAGCGGGTGGGGCCGCCGCCGTGATCGCCGACGCCATAGAGGTCCATCATCTCAGTCATGCCAGGGGCGTATGTGCGGGCCTGGGCGAGATCGACGGAGAGTCGGACGGGATTGAGATTCGTGTTGGCGTAGTCGTGCGGGAAGTAGGTGAGAACCTTACTGCCGTCGGGCGACTCCCACCAGAAGAGTTTGAAGGGCAACTGGTTGGTATCGTTCCAGGCCATCTTCTGTGTGACGAAGTAGTCGACGCCGGATTTTTTATAGATTTGCGGGAGCTGCCAGTTGTAGCCGAAGGAGTCGGGGTTCCAGCCGATCTTCACATCGACACCGTAGTGCTGCTGGTACCAGCGTTTGCCGATGAGCAGGGAGCGAGCGGTGGATTCACCGTCGGGCATATTGAGATCGGGCTCGAGCCACATGCCGCCGACGACTTCCCAGCGGCCCTCCTGAATGCGTTTCTTAATCTGGTCGTTGATCTCCGGGTAGTCGCGAGCCATCCAGTCGTTGTAGACGGCGGCGGACTGAGTGTAGGTATAGCCCGGATACTCATTCATTAACTGCAACGCGGTGGAGAAGGTATTTTTGACGGTCTGGACGGTTTCGGTCCAGGGCCAGAGCCAGGCGGCATCAATGTGGGAGTTGCCGGTAAGGTGAAGCGTGGCGCGATCCATCATCGGCCTCAGCGCTTCGAGGGTGGACTGGGCGGCGCGGAGCGAGTCATCGAACTGTTGCTGGTTGGAGGCGGCGAGAGCCTTGAGGTCAACCTGGCCGATGGCTTTGTCGAGCGTGGCATGATCGGCAGAGGGATCTTTCGAGAGGCTGGGAATAAGAATGAAGGCCGACAGAAATTCTTCGCCCATATCCTGGGGGCTGGGGCGGTCACTGGCGAAGGTGATGTTCATGGCGCTGCCGGTGAAGTGCTTGTCGTCGACGGAGGGGAGCAGCTTGACAGCGATCAGGACGCGATCGCCGGGCTTGGCCTTATCGAAGAGGACGATCGGCTCGAGGTCATCGCCCAGGGCGACGCGGCGGCCGTTGAAGTAGATGATCTGCGGCAGAGGTCCGTTGGCGGAGACATTAAAGCGGAACCAGATGCGGGTGCCGGAGAGATCGTAGCCGTCGATGGTCCTGGGCACCTCGACCCACTGGCGAAACCAGAGAGCGCCTTTCGAATAGTCGGCGTCGACTTTGGCGACGGGCCAGGAGGAGTCGTCGAGGGACGGATCCTCGGCATGCGGCAGATCGCCGGCGTGGTAGCGCCACTGGACGGCAGGCAGTTCGCTGAGGTTCTCGAGCTGCGCCACGACCTGTCGCTGCGCATCGGGCAGGGTCTTCTCAACCTCGAGAACCTGCTGCGGAGACTGCGCGAAAGCAATGCCGGAAAAAACGAAGGCGAAGAAAAGGATGCGGCCATGCCTGAACACGGTTATTTCCCTCGGTTAGTGCAGATTACGTTGCCGGTGAACCTGTGGCCCAGCCGTTGAGGATAACACTTTGCGGGACATCCGACGCGGCACCCGGCGCCTCGGCCAACTTCGCCCACAGACGCGTGCGATGGGCGGTAACTGCCGACAGTCCGCATTCAGGCTGCGTTCTCGGGGGCGGGCGATTCGGACGCCGATCGACGGATGGGCACGGCGCGCGGTTCAGGCGCTGCGCGCGAGGTACTCCTCGAGGTTTTTGATCTGCTGCGCCCAGCCGTCGCTGTTGCGGAGGAAAGCTTCGTTGCGGCGCTCGTCGGGCAGATCGCTGAAACCGGATTCGGTGAGGGTGAGCCGTGTGCCGGCGGCAGTGGGATCGAGACGGAATTCAACCAGCGTGGGGGTTTCCTCGGAGTAATCCACCTTCGGATCGACGGCGTACGGATGCCAGGTGAAGGCGAAGTACTGCTCGGGGTCGATCTGCTGAACGACCGCTCGCCAGGTCAGGTTTTCATAGCCGGGGTAGAGGATCTTGCCGCGGGATTCCTCGCCGACTTTGAAAGGCTCTTCCAGCTTCACACGGAACCAGGCGCCGAATTCATCGTGATCGGTGAGAGCGCGCCAAACGCGGGAGACGGGAGCATGAAGTTCGTCGGACTTCTCAATACGATCGGGGGTGCGAGCAGGAGCGTCCGCAGTTCTGGTCATGGCAACCTCCACGTTGCAGTCTAGAGCGAAAGAGAAATACAGGCACTCGTGGATAAGATGAATTTCGTGGTACGAAAAGGTGTCCGGAGGCGGACGTTGTCCGGATAGGAACAGAGGCCCTTCAGGAGGTGGCGGGGGATGCGGGGGGGGGGGAGGATTTCTGTTGGTGGTTCCGGCTGGAGAGCTCGTCGAATTCGACCCTATGCACAGCAGTCGTGAGCTGAGTCACCGCGGCGGAGCTACTTCCACTCCCACACCTTCGAAACGGTAGTGCCGTCAGGAGCCACGTCGTACTCGAAGGCGCCGCAGCAGTTATTCACCCGAGCCAGCTTTGTTGAGGCGGTGCGGAAGAAGAGCATGCCACGATAGCTGACCGCTCCGCCGGCCCCAAAATGACCATTGCCCGTTCCGGTCCAGGTTATAGACTCGCCGTCGTCGGTTGTGATGAGTCCCTGGCCGCTGCCATGGACGGACCCATCGGGTTGGATCACGGAGGTATAGGAACCGATGCCAGTGGTAGGAACTCCGAACATTTTGCCGGCATCTTCAAAGGACACCTCGGCGGTGGGCGGCTCAACGGAAAGAACGCGACGCACGATTCGTCTGCCTTTTACTTCCCCGATCTTGTCTCCAAGCATAGATACACCCTCTTTCCTGCGCGGGTTGAGTTGCAATTCCCCGAGTGCGGAAGGTATACGCCGGGCGGGAGGCGGGCGTCGAGTGAAATATGGATGGCTTAGGCGGCGGTGAGGAGGATGGGGTCGCCTTTGGTGATGACCAGGGTGTGCTCATGATGGGCGGCGAGGCCGCGATCCACGGTGCGGACAGTCCAGCCGTCTCTGCCCAGAAGGGAGTGGCCGGAACGACTGGCGATGATGGGCTCAACGGTGATGACGAGGCCATCGGTGAGGACCTCCGTGGCCGCTGGATCGGGCCAGTTGGGAACGCTGGGCTTCTCGTGGATGGTGCGGCCGATGCCGTGCCCGCAGAGATCGCGGATGACGTGAAAGCCGCTGGCGGTAACCTCGCGCTCGACGACGCGGCCGATATCGCGGACGCGGTAACCGGCGCGGGCAACGTCCATAGCGGCGGTGAAGGCGCGGCGGGCGCAGTCGGCCAGGCGCATCCCGAGGGCGGACAGGTTGATGGTGTCGCCGCCCACGATGACGGACTCAGCGGCGTCGGCCATGTAGCCATCCTTTTGGATGGTCACGTCCAGTTTGAGGAGGTCGCCATTGCGGAGCTTGCGCGCCGACGGGATGCCGTGGACGATTTCGTCGTTGACGCTGATGCAGGAGACTCCGGGGAAATTGTAGACGGTGACAGGGCCGGAGACGGCGCCGTTTTCACGCATGACGGCCGCTCCAACGTCGTCGAGCTCGCGGGTGGTGATGCCGGAGCGGACGGCGGATTTCATCGCCTCGAGCATCAGGCGGACGACGCGGCCCGAGGCGCGCAGGGCGGCAAGTTCTTCAGGAGTAGAGATGGACACGAATAAGACTCCCTCCTTCTATTGTCGCAGCAGAGAGGATCATTCTCCCAGGAGAAGGCGCTCGCAGGAGCGGGCATGGCCGGTGGCCGGGTCCGCGTCGATGAGGAGGGCAGCCATGCGGGGATCGCCTTTGGCGGCCTCAAACTTGTTGGGCATGCCGGTCAGGAAGCGCTCAAGGACGAACTCCTTCTGGACGCCGATGATGGAGTCATAAGGACCGCTCATGCCGACGTCGGTCTGATAGGCGGTTCCGCCAGGGAGAACGCGGTTGTCGGCGGTGGGCACGTGTGTGTGGGTGCCAATGACGGCAGTCACGCGGCCATCGAGATACCAGCCGAGTGCAGCCTTTTCAGAGGTGGCTTCGGCATGAAAGTCGACCAGGATGATTTTGGCTGTGATCTTTTGGAGGAGGGTGTCGGCGGTGCGGAAGGGGTCGTCATTGCCGGGCATGAACACGCGTCCCTGCAGAGAGATGACCGCGTATTCGACGCCGGAGGCCAGAGCGCCCTGGTAGACTCCATAGCCGGGGGTTCCGGGGGCGTAATTCGCGGGACGGATGACGCGGCGGGGACGTTCATGGCTGTCGGCGGGAACGGATTTGAGATAGTCAAAGATCTCTTTCTTGTCCCAGATGTGGTTGCCGGTGGTCACGACGTGAGCGCCAAGGTCGAAGAGCTCGTCAGCGATGGGCGGGGTGATGCCGAAGCCGCCGGCGGCGTTCTCGCCGTTGATGATAACGAGTTCGACCGAGCGGCTCTCGATGACATGGCCGATATGGGCGCGAACGATACGGCGGCCGGCGCTGGCGAACACGTCGCCGACGAAAAGGATGTGCATGAAAACAGGGTACAGGGTGCGGGGAACAGGGTACAGGGACAGGGCACGCGGATTGTTACAGATTTCATCGAATCTTAGGCATAACCCACAAAAAAGCTGTGGTAGGGTGAGTCATGGCCGCTAACACTCGATTCGCTACAGGCGTGCATGCGTTGGTTCTGCTGGCCGCCGAGCCGGATGGATTGCAGACCTCGGAAGACATTGCCGGGCGACTGAACATCAACCCCGTTGTGATCCGGCGGGTCTTCTCGCTGCTGCACCAGGCGGGACTGCTGGACAGTCAGAAGGGTCCGCACGGCGGCTCAAAACTGGCGCGTTCGGCGAAATCAATTACGCTGGCAGACATCTATCAGGCGCTGGATGGAGGCGAGCTGTTCCACACCGGATCGCTCTCCGGAGCGCAAACGGCGAAGGTGGGAGCGGCGCTGAAGAAGGTTTTTGCCGGCGCCGAAAGCGCCCTGCGCGACGAACTGGACAAGACGCGATTGAGCGACCTGGTGAAGAAAACCGGGAAAAAGGGAAAGAAGTAGTTCAGGCAGTCGCATCCGCTGCGGCCAGCAACGCACTGGAATCACGCAGCCAGCGCAGACAGAGCCAGACGGCAATCACAATCAGGGAGAGGGTGAGACCGGTCCACAGACCGGAGAGCCCCCATTTCCATTCAAAGCAGAGCAGAGCGCCGAGGGGAAGTCCGAGAACCCAGTAGCCCATGAAGTTCATGAGCATGGGGAAGCGGGTTTCGCCGAGGCCGCGAAGTGCGCCGGTGGAAACGGTCTGGATGCCGTCGAAGATCTGGAACCCGGCGACGATGGCGAGGATGTGCGCGCCGAGCGCGACGACGTGGGGATCGCGCGTCCATATATGAATGATGGGACGCGGAATGATGAGAAAGAGAAGGGCCATGAGCGCCATGAAGCCGGCACCGATGGCGATGGCCAGGAGGCCCGCGCGGCGAGCCCGGGCGCGATTACCGGCTCCAATGGCGTGACCGACGGCGACAGCCGCGGCGGCGGAGATGCCGAGCGGGACCATATAGGTATAGGCGGCGCAGCTGAGGACGATTTCGTGCGTGGCCAGCGCGATCGGGGTGAGGTGCGAGGCCATGACTGTGGCTGCGCCAAACGCAGCGACTTCAAGAACGACCTGCGAGGCGGCGGGCAAGCCCAGGCCGAGCAGGGCGCGCAGACGGGTCCAGTCCGGCGCAGGCCAGTGCCGGAAGAGGGCGTGGCCGCGGTCGGATTCATGAAGCCACGCGGCGTATACCAGGACAGCGGCCATGTAGATCCTGGCGAAGACAGTGGAGAGAGCGGAGCCGCGGACGCCGAGGGCGGGCATGCCGAAGTGGCCGTAGATCAGGATCCAGTTGCCGGCGAGGTTGACGAGGTTAGCCGTGACGAGGGCGAAGGCGACGGGACGAACGCGGCCTACGCCCTGCAGATAGCGGCGAAATCCTCCATACACCAGCAGCGGGAGCGTGCCCCAGTTCAGCAGTCCGACGTAGGAGCGCGTAAGGCCGGCGACGGTGGGATCGACGCCGTGGCCGGTGAAGAGGCGCTCGGCGATGAGCATGGAGAGCATGAGCAGTGGTGTGAAGGCCAGGGCAACGTACATGCCCTGAGCCAGGGACCGATGGCAGTCGTCGAAACGGCCGGCGCCCCACGATTGCGAGACGAGAGTATCAAGGCCGAGGAGCAGGCCGATGCCGAAGAGGGAAGGCGCGTAGTAGATGGCGTTGCCGAGGCCCACGGCGCCAATGGCATCAGGCCCGAGGCGGCCGACCATGATGAGATCGACGATGGTCATGGTCATCCATCCCAGCTCGGAAAGGACGACCGGGATGGCCAGAGCAAGCAGCGCGCGCAGCTCCTCGCCGAGGTGCGAGGGGCGCTGATGCTGTTCAAAGATCGCGGCGGGCGCGCTCTGGCTGGAGTTCTCCGAGGACATGGGCTGGACTATTGTAGATGGCGGTCGATGAAGGTTCGGACCCGTCCAGGAGGGTGCGTCGCATGTGGTAGATTCGAGAGTGAACGGGCGCCCACCGCGCATCGCGGAGAGATGGCCGAGTGGCTGAAGGCGCACGCTTGGAAAGCGTGTTTAGGGGAAACTCTAACGTGGGTTCGAATCCCACTCTCTCCGCCAGACAATTTTCTTCAGTAAGTTAGATTAGATCACTGCATTTCCCGCCTGAACAAACCTCAAAACCAGCGCGCCGCCGAGTGTCGGGCGTCTCCACAGGGCAGACGCAGCGATGCGTAGCTCCCGGCATGCTGCACACGGACTCGCCTAAAGCGCAGCATTCACGCAGATTATCTGTTAGGCTGCTTCACTCTCTGGTTCGCGGACCAGATGGATCGCGTCGAACGGAATGTTCCATAGGACGGAGCGGGGGTCATCCCATCGTTCGATCTTGGCAATGCTGTTGACCTGATCCACGCGCACCACAACCAGCGTGCCCGTGACCATTTGTCCGTCGACCCGAACTCTTTCACCACGACGCGGAACGCGAGGAATTGCCATACCTGGCATTGTTCCACAATCCCTCGCCAAGTCAAGCCGCCGACCAAAAAGGTTCAGGGTGCCCCGTCGAACGGGCGACAGGAACGGGAGCAAACGCCGAACAAAGAAAGGCCGCACGAATCCTCCAGCGGCGGGAGCTTTGCAGCTCCCTTTTGAAATGCACTCTCCGTGCCGCTCCGACGGCTTATTGCGTGACCGTGAAATCGGCATGCAGGCTTGCCTGGGAGTCGCCTCCGGCCCACACATCAAACTCTGACGGTTCCACGACCCAGTGCTTCGACTGCGGATCCCAAAACTGCAATTCGCGCTGCCCCAGGGGGAAGGTCAGGGTTTTCGTCTCACCCGGCTGCAGGGTGATGCGCCTGAATCCCTCCAGCTGGCGCACCGGCCTTGAGGCTGATCCGTAGCGCTGATGGATATAGATCTGGGCAACCGCATCGCCGGGCGCAGAGCCTGTGTTAGTCACGTCCACGCTTACCTCGTTGGTGTCGGTCGAGGCCATACTGCTCTTGCTGAGGCGGAGATTCGCAAACTGGAAAGTCGTGTAGCTGAGGCCGTAGCCAAAGGGATAGAGCGGCTTTGAATTGATGTCCCAGTAGCGCGATGTGAAGTCGGGCTTATCTTCGGGCTCATGCGTCAGGTTGTGGTCGTAATAGAGCGGCTCGGCACCGGCGACGCGGGGCCAGCTGATCGGCAGCTTGCCTCCGGGGTTCACGTCGCCAAAAAGGACATCGGCTACGGCGTTGCCCCCTTCGGTGCCCGGATACCACGCTTCGAGGATGGCCGGTACATGCTCCGACGCCCAGCGAATGTCGAGGGGGCGGCCATTTTCGAGGACGAGCACAACGGGCTTGCCGGTGGACGCGACGGCCTCCAGCATCTGTTCCTGAATACCGGGGAGATCGAGCGTGGCCCGCGACGCGGCTTCACCGCTCATGTTGGCTGTTTCCCCCATGACGGCGACGACCACATCAGCGTCCGCTGCAGCAGCCTCTGCCTTCGCGATCCAGTCGGCTGTCTCTTCCGGAGTGGGTGGTGGAGCCATCTGTCTGTGCGCCATCTGGTCCAAAAGGCCGGGGTAGACCCGCGAGGGCATGGGTCCGTCAACCAGAGTGACCTGCGCATCCGGGCCGAGTTTTGCTTTGAGTCCCGCGTATACGGTGACCGGATGACTCTTGCTGCCCGATCCGAACAGGCCTTCCACCGTCCATCCGCCTTCGATGTCATGCGCCGAGTCGGCCAGGGGCCCGATGACGGCGATCTTCTTCAGGTCTTTTGACAGAGGGAGTGTGTGGTTCTCATTGCGCAGCAGCACCATGGAACGGCCTGCCAGTTTGCGCTCCAGGCTTAGCCCGGCGGGCCGGCTCAGCACTGCGTCCACTTTCGATGTGTCGACGTAGGGATGGTCGAAGAGTCCCAGATCGTATTTTGCTTCGAGAATCGGCAGCACCATCTGGTCGAGGTACGCTTCGCTGATCTTGCCGTCTTTTACGAGCGCAGCAAGATTGTGCGTGTAGGTTTGGCTGGCCATATCCATGTTGACGCCGGCGGTCAAGCCCTTATGCGCAGCGTCAGCCGGATCTTTGGCGAAGCCGTGCACCTGCAGGCTCGCGACTGCGAACGCGTCGGAAACGACGAAGCCCTGGAAGCCCCAGTCTTTACGCAGGACATCGGTGAGCAGCCAGCGATTCCCGCTGGCAGGGACGTCGTTCAGGTCCATATAGGCGCTCATAAAGGTGCCGGCGCCCGCTTCTTCCGCTGCGTGGAAGGGCTTCAGGTAGACGTTGTGCATCAGCTCTTCAGGCACATAGGACGCGTCGTAGTCGCGGCCGCCGTCGGCTGCGCCGTAGCCGGCAAAGTGCTTCACGCAGGCCAGTACGCTGTCGGGTCCAAGATGCGCACCCTGGAACCCGAGCACCTGCGCCCGCGCCATGGCCGCGCCCAGGTAAGGATCCTCACCGGCACCTTCCACGATGCGGCCCCAGCGCGCGTCTCGCGCAATATCGACCATGGGAGTGAACGTCCATACGATGCCTGCAGCCCGCGCATCCTGAGCGGCCCAATGCTGTGCCTGTTCCTCGACGGAAGGATCCCAGGACGAGGCCATGGCCAGCGGGACGGGGAAGACGGTGCGGTAGCCGTGGATAACGTCGAAGGCGAAGAGAATGGGGATGTGGAGGCGGGACTTTTCAACCGCAAGATGCTGGAGGCGGTTGATCTGATTGACGTCGGTGAGCCAGAGGACCGAGCCGACTTTTCCCTCGGTGATGAGCGCATTCAGGTCATCACTCTTCATCCCCGGAAAGGTGACGCCGGCCGCCTGGTCGAGCTGGCCGACCTTCTCGTCCAGAGTCATCTGCTGCAGCAGAGCCTCGGCTTTCTGCTTCGCCTGTGGGCTGAACGGGTCTGTCTGGGCAACGAGTGAAGGGCAGATGATTGCAGAGAGAGAAATGCAAAACAGGGCGTGGGCGGAAAACCGCTTCAAAAGCATCGTTCGTGTCCTCCACAGAAATCCAGCCGAACAGGGCCGCTGCCGAGTTTACTTCACCCGGCAAGCGTGCGCTGCAACTGAATGAAGCGCGAGGTGACCGCGGTGTTGTTCCGCGCGGTACCTCGCGTTTCTGTGGATGGCCTCAACAGGTCCGCAATCCGCTCCGCCAGATCTACGGCGTCACGGACAGTCCCGCGAGCACGCCGGTCAGGTGCTGCTCCGCCATCTTTTGGTTGAAGGCCGCAACGTCGGTCTTCAGGAACTCGTTGAACTTCTGCAGAGCCGCTTCGTACTCCGGATCGAGAAGCTTCTTTTGGTCGAGCATGGCGGCTGTGGGTGCATCATCCTCGCCTTCGAGTCCCATAGCAAGCATCAGCAGATGCTCATGAATCTGGTCGGGGACGCGGAGGGTGGACTCGGCCGCGCCTGGATTGCTGGTGATCTCGTGCTCCGCTGCCTTCATCTGCTTTTCCAGTGCATCAATCGCTGCCCCGGTTTGCTTTTCGTCCGGCGTGCTTTTGACCACGACGCGCAGCGCTCCAAGCTGAGCCTCGATCGCGGCGATGCGGTTCAGAGCGACGTCCAGTTGAGAAACCTCATGCAGCACGGCTTCCGTCACGCGATAGCGTTGTTCCATGCCGGCAGCATCGCCGTGCGAACTCGGATCGTTGGCGACGGTAAGCTTCTCCGTCATGGTTTGGCCGCCGATGGTCAGCGCGGCCGTGTACTCGCCCGGAGGAACGAGCGCCCCGGAGCGCGGACCTTTGAG
>JBAUZR010000789.1:0-6803 GCA_049585375.1 Acidobacteriaceae bacterium | reverse complement strand
CCGGTGGCCAGCACCTTCAGCACCATGTTGCCGGCTTCAGAGCCATAGGCCGCAACGAAGGTCTCAAGCGTCTTCGCGCAGAGTTCACTGCTGCCCAGCTCGCCCACTTCCCCGATCACGGCGTTGGGGTCTTCCGCCTCCATACGCTGGCGGAGCCACGCCGGCTCCTCCATGCCTTTGGCATCGCGCAGGAACGCATAGATATTCGTAAGGCCGGGACCCGAGATGATGCGTTCGTAGCTGACCCGTCCTCCCAGCTTCTTCATCATCCAGGCAAGGAGTTCAAAATCGAGCGGCGTGCGTGGCGCGAAATCGCAATGTCCGCCTTCAGAAGGCATGGGCTTATGGATTTTGCCGTCCCACACCAGCACGCCTTCTCCGAGGCCGGTGCCGGCGGAGACCAGAGCGCGGTTGCCGACTGCGGCTGGATCGCCCTCGTTCAGAGTGGAAATCTGATTCGGAGTCAGTTCGGGAACGCCGTAGCCGTTGGCTTCCAGATCGTTGATCAGGAACAGATGCGTAATCTTCAGATCCGTGGAAAGCTCGCGCGTGTCCAGCACCCAGGGAAGGTTTGTCAGCCGCAGACGTCCACCCTTGACCGGACCGGGCACGCCAAAGCACGCAGCTGTGATCTCGGGATTACCGCATTCGGTGAGAAACCGCCGGACGATCTCTTCAAGTCCGCTGTATTCCTGGGCCGGATACCGCTCGTCGCGTACGTGGGCCAGCTGGCCGTGTTCAAAAGAATAAAGTGCGAGGTGTACCTTGGTGCCGCCCACGTCCCCGGCCAGAATCATCTTTCGATCTCCAGTGTTCCGATGCCCTGAGCGTTGGGCGCAGGAAGATGCGCCGCTGCCGCTCCATCCAGTAAGAATAGCAGCCTGCCATTCTGCGGCTGGATAAGCTGGGAGGGCAGTGTCTCGGGCTCGTACCCCCCCATCAGGACGCGGCCCACCGGATTGGCTTTCGCGGCTCCTTCAATCAGGAAGAAGACGTCCCGGGCCGCGTTGATCACCGGCCACGTGAGAGTGACCCGATGATTCTGCTTCTGCTGTGGAACAAAGTTAGCCACCGCGATGCGGCCGAGTTCATGCAACGCCTGGGTATGCGGAAAAAGCGAGGCCGTGTGACCATCATCGCCCATGCCCAGCTGGATCAGATCGAAAATGGGCACCTCCGCCCCCTCCAGCCGGTAGTGGGCGCGGATTGCCGTTTCATAGCGCGCGGCGCTTTCCTCCGGATTCAGCTCGCCCTCAATGCGCGTGATGTGGTCCGGATGCAGGGGGACCTTGTCCAGCAAAAGATCCCGAGCCGCACCGTAATTGCTGTCCGGACTCTCCGGAGGCACGCAGCGCTCGTCCACCCAAAAGACCCAAAGGCGATCCCAGGGAACAGCTTCCCGGTAAGGCTGGTGCGGATCGGCCAGCAGCGCAAACACGGGCCTGGGGCTGCCTCCGCCGGAAATAGCAATGCGGGCGATGCCGCGCGCGGTTACGGCCGCCTGAATGCCGCGGACAAAATATTCCGCCGTGGCATGGGAGAGCGCATCCTGCTGCTCATAGACGCGATATTCGATGTGCGTTCTTTTCGACATAATGGGTTGGATGTTTCCGGAGCCGATCCCGTGTTCTGGGAACCGGCGGATGAGCAACGACCGAGCCGCGTCAGGCCGAAGTGGACTTTGCCGGACTCTGGCGGTACTGGTTTTCCTGCGCCTGAACCGCATGCCACTGCTGGCCGTCGCGGCCGATCAGTTCATCACCGCACTCCGGACCCCAGGTTCCCGCCGCATAATTCGGGAAAGTTTGCGGGTATTTCTTCGCCCAGGCCTCGATGACCGGGGTAAACAGAGCCCAGGTGGCCTCGACCCCGTCGCGATGCGCGAACAGGGTAGCGTCGCCCAGCATCGCATCCAGCAGCAGACGCTCGTAACCGTTGGCAGACGAAGACCCGAAGGCGTGGGCGTAGTTGAAATCCATAATGACCGGGCAAACGGCCATCTGCGGCCCCGGCACTTTGGCGCCGAAGCGCAGGGAGATGCCCTCATCCGGCTGAATGCGCATGGTGATCAGATTAGGCTGGATATCCGTGCAGGGTCCGTGCATGTGCGTGCCAAACAGTAACATCGGCGGTTGCTTGAACTGGATGGTAATCTCGGTGACCCGGCTGGCCAGCCTTTTGCCCGCGCGCAGATAAAACGGCACCCCCGCCCACCGCCAGTTGTCGATCTCCAGGCGGATCGCAGCGTAGGTCTCGGTCTGCGATTTTGGATCCACGCGGTCTTCCTCGCGATAGCCCTTCACCATTTCGCCGTTGACGATGCCAGGACCGTACTGGCCGCGGACGCAGTCGAAGATATTGATCGGCTTGATCGACGTCCAGAGCTTGATCTTCTCGCGGCGTACGGCTTCAGCGGCAAAGCTGGCCGGCGGTTCCATGGTGACGAACGAGAGAAGCTCCATCATGTGGTTCTGCACCACGTCGCGCAGTGCGCCGGCCTTCTCGTAAAAAGGACCGCGTCCTTCGATGCCGATGCTCTCCGCCGCCGTGATCTGCACGTGGTCGATGTAGTTGCGGTTCCAGATGGGCTCGAAGATGCCGTTGGCAAAGCGGAAAACCAGGACGTTCTGAACCGTCTCCTTGCCCAGGTAATGGTCGATCCGGAAGATCTGGTTCTCACCGAAGACGGTGTTGACGTCATCGTTCAGCTCGCGGGCACTCTCCAGATCGTGGCCGAAGGGCTTCTCAATGATGATGCGGGTCGTGCCCACCTCCGGCTTCGCCATGCCGTGGGTGCCCAGCCGATGCACAATATCGGCAAAGTAGTCCGGTGCTGTCGCCAGATAAAAGAGGCGGTTCCCACGCGTGCCGTAATCGCGGTCGTACTGCGCCAGCAGCTTCTTCAGCGATTCGTAACCGCCGTCGTTATCAAAGTCCATCGCGTGGTAACTGACCTTGCCGATGAACTCATTCAGTTTGTCGGCATTTTTATCCACTCCGCCGAATTCGATAATGCCCTGCCGCATGTCGTCGGCAAAAGCCTGGCCGAGGTCGCGGCGCGCCACACCCACGATGCGGAACTGCTCCGGCAGAAGCCCGGCCTGCTCCAGATGGAAGAGCGCAGGCAGCAGCTTGCGTTTGGTCAGGTCGCCGGAGGCGCCGAAGATGACCGCCACGCTGGGCTCGGGAATGCGCTCCTGCACCTGGGAAGCGGCCTGTTTTACGTCCTCCGCAGAAACTCTGATTTCCGTCGTCGCCATGGATCAATCCCTTCCGATTCGTGCCTGTGTTCGATACAGATCAGTCCCGTGCTTATGCAGCTTCTTCCTTTTCCTTCTTCACCGCGTGTCCGCCGAACTCGTTCCGCATGATGGCCAGCATACGATCAGTGAAGTTGTTCTCTTCCCGGCTGCGGATGCGGCGCAGCAGCGATTCGGTGATCACCGGGGCCGAGACATTGAGATTGATGGCCTCGATGGCGGTCCACCGGCCTTCGCCGGAATCCTCCACCCAGGCCTCGAGGCCCTCCAGCTCAGGATTGCGGCTCAGGGCATCGGCGGTCAGATCCAGCAGCCAGGAGCGGATGACACTGCCGTAGCGCCAGACTTGCGCGATCTCCGCAAGGTCCAGATCCATTTCCTGCTTTGCCTGCATGATGGAGAAACCCTCGGCGTAGGCCTGCATCATGCCGTATTCGATCCCGTTGTGAACCATTTTGACGAAATGCCCGGCACCGGCAGGTCCCACGTGCCCCCAGCCCTGGTCTTTCCCGGGAGCGAGCGTCTCAAAGATGGGATAAAGCCGCTCCACTACAGCATCTTCGCCGCCAATCATCATGCTGTAGCCTTCCTTCAGCCCCCATACTCCGCCCGACGTGCCCACGTCGACGAAGTTGAATCCCTCGGCCTTCAGGTCCCGGTAGCGCCGCTGACTGTCCTGATAATTCGAATTGCCGCCGTCAATGATCGTGTCGCCCTTCTGCAGCAGGGGCTTCAGCTTCGCAATCGTTTCATCGACCGGCTTGCCCGCGGGGACCATGAGCCAGACGGCGCGCGGCGCGGCGAGATGCGTCGCGAGCTCCGGCAGCGTGGAGACGCCCGTGGATCCGGAATCCGTCAGCCGCTTGACCGCCTCGGCGCTGAAATCAAAACCCACGACCTTGTGGCCGCCGAGGCGCAGCCGTTCGGCCATGTTGCCGCCCATTTTCCCCAGTCCGACCATGCCGAGTTCCATTTGCTTTTCTCCTGTGAATCGAATCCTGATCCCTGGCCCAGTGCTGCTCCTGCGCTATGCGCGCAAAAGATCCACCCCATCGATTTCCAGGGAGATGCCCAGCTGCCCCAGCCTGTCGGCCAGTTGCGCCGATCCGTCATACACAATGCCGTGGATGCCCAGCGAGGACGCCGCTGCGACGTTCTCCGGCCGATCGTCGACGAAGGCGACATCTTCGGGATCGCGCTGCAGCACATCGAGAGCGATCTGATAAATACGGCGATCGGGCTTGCGCACACCGAGATAACACGATGTGAAGAATGCTCTGAACAGCTCGGGAAGCCCGAATTTCTTCAGACGGTACTCATTCATCGCGCGCGATTCATTATTGACCGTGGCCAGCACATATTGTTCGGATGCTGCCAGCTGGCGAACGATTCCCAAAGCGCTGTCGGCCAGGACTGCGGATTCCGCACGAATCGCTTCCAGGAACTCCGCCTGCGAAAACGCCCGCGGCTGGAAAAAGACAGTGCGGCGCAGATATTCTTCTACGCTGATCTCATCTCTTTCCCAGGGCTTGTCAACTTCCGCGTGGCGCTGTTCGAAATCCGCGCGGTCGAGTCCGAAGCGCGCCAGAACCGCGTCGCGCTGCTGGTGATCCCACGCATTGGTGAGCAGAACCCCGCCCACGTCCCAAAGAATCGTACGGATGCCGTTCATGGCATCTCCCCGGTTGAAATCGTGCGGAACAAAAAGGGCCTGGAGACCCCGGCTGATTCTACGGTCTTGCTGTTTCCGACATGTTACGAGCTTCGATTGCCTTCACCTTGTTCACGCGGCGCACAAATCTCTCCACCTGGGACTGAAAGCGCGCACCGAGATAGGCAGCCACCAGATCGAACGCCAGCTCCTGGCCGATGATGCGCGCGCCCAGCACCAGCACGTTCATGTCGTCGTGTTCGACACCCTGGTGCGCCGAGTAGTGATCGTGGCACATGCAGGCGCGGATGCCGGGCATTTTGTTCGCAGCGATACAAACGCCAACACCGCTTCCGCACACCAGAATGCCGCGCTCGGCTCGACCCGCCTGCAGCGTGCGCCCGACCGCTTCCGCGAAATCCGGATAATCGGAGGGCTCGGTGTTGAAGGCGCCCACGTCAATCACGTCGTGACCGAGCCGCTCCAGATAACCGCGTACCTCTTCCTTCAGCGGATAGCCCGCGTGATCCGCTCCGATGACCAGTTTCATGCTATTTCCCCGCCATAGCCGGCTCGGTTTTCCGTGCACGTTCCACCAGCGCCTTGGCACGGGCCACGACGTTATCCGTGCCGAAGCCGAGTTTTTCCAGAGCCGTCGCACCTGGTGCCGAAGCGCCGAAGCGATCCAGCCCAATCACATCGCCATCCCTGCCCACATACTTCCACCAACCCAGCGTCGCACCCGCTTCGATCGCCAGCTTCGGCAGGTGGTCGGGGAAGATGGAATCCTTATAGCTGTCGGGCTGCTCCTCGAAAATTCGAACGCTCGGCATCGACACCACGCGCGTGCTGATGCCATCCTTCTTCAATTGCTCAGCCGCCCGCACCGCCGGCCACAATTCGGCGCCGGTACCGACAATCAGCAGATCGGGCGAGTCGCCTCCCTGCTCCACGATGTACGCACCGTGCCGGACGCCTTCGAAAACACGCTGACGGACCGGATCCAGCAGAGGCAGATCCTGCCGGGAGAGCGCCATGAAGGCCGGGCCTTTGCGCTCCAGCGCCAGTCCCCAGGCGGCTGACGTTTCATTGCCATCCGCGGGCCGGAAATCGGTCATGTGTGGAATCGCCCGCAGCATCGTGAGCTGCTCCACCGGCTGATGCGTAGGACCGTCCTCGCCGAGCCCAATCGAGTCGTGAGTAAAGATGAACAGCGAGTGTATCTGCATCAGCGCGGCCAGGCGAATGGCCGGCTTGGCGTAATCCGAGAAGACAAAGAATGTGGAACCGTAGGGAATGATGCCGCCATGCGCGGCCATGCCGTTCACAATGGCGCACATGCCGAACTCGCGGACACCGAAGTAAATGTTCTGTCCTGTCGGATCGAGGTGAAAATTGGGGCTGTCTTTGATGACGGTCTTTGTCGAAGTGGAGAGGTCGGCGGCGCCGCCCAGCAACTCAGGGACCTGCTTCGCAATCGCGTTCATCACGGTGTTGCCGGCGCTGCGCGTCGCGATCGGCTTACTGTCTGCCGGGAACTGCGGCAATGCCTGTTGCCAGCCGTCTTTCAGGCGGCCCGCCTGGACGCGCTCGAACTCCGCGGCCACTTCAGGAAAGGCCTTGCGGTAGTTCGCAAACTGCGCATTCCAGTCGGACTCTTCCTGAGCGCCGCGATCGACGGCCTGCAGCCAGTTCTTCGCGGCATCCTCCGGCACATAGAAGAACTTATCTTCTGGCCAGCCCAGGTTCTTTTTTGTTTGTTTCACCCCTTCGACGCCCAGGGCCTCGCCATGCGCTTTGCTGGTACCCGCCCTGGGGCTGCCATAGCCAATCACGGTCCGCACCGCGATCAGCGACGGCTTGTCCTTCACCGCCTGGGCCGCTTCGATAGC
>JBAUZR010000788.1:0-13907 GCA_049585375.1 Acidobacteriaceae bacterium | reverse complement strand
CCCCACCCCAGCCAGCCAAACGGGGTAAACGCAGACAGCACCGAGCCGACTCCGTACTGCAGCGCCGGTCCCAGGACATCGCCCACCGCGTCCAGCAGCGAGAAGCCCGGCCACGGCGCAATCGGCTGCCCGTAAGCCGTCCACGGATTGTAGGTCGGCACATAAACGACATTTGGATTCGGCGCCGCCAGCTGGACGTATCCATCGTTGTCGCTTACCGCTTCCTGGGGAGTGTTCTGCAAAGTCCCTGCCGCCTGCGCCCGCTGCCGCAGAGCCTGCACCGTGCCCAGTACCGCGTCGGGTTCGTTGTAATACGCATTGCCCAGCTCGGTCGTCCACTGCAGGTTCTGGTCCATCTGCTGCAGCACCTGCGGAAACGCCGTCAGCGCCTTTACGCTGGGATCCCAATTTTGCGCGTTCGCCCCAGCGGCAATCGCCTCCGGCGGAGCATCTCCCTGCGCCTGCCGCCACTGGGCCGCCTCGATAATCTGCTGCGGCCACGTTGCACCGGCGAGAATCTGTGCCAGCAACGTATCCGGATACAGAGCCACCGGCGCCACCAGCTGCTCCAGCTGATCGTCGCTCAACGCCTGCCCTGACTCGCCAGAGTTCGGACTGGCTCCATAATTCTGGGGATAGCCCTGCGGATCATTCCCGTTCTCCGCATACCCGGGCGTCCCGTAATTGGGCGACGCGTAGCTGGGCGGTTGCGCCGCGTAGGGAGCATTGTCTTCATAGTCCGGAGGCGGCGGCGCCACGTTCGGCTGGGCTCCGTTATAAGTCTGCGCTGCGCTGGGCGACCCGTACCCGTACGCACCATAGGTTTGAGCGAGCAGTGGCGTTGCGGCAAGAACAGCTATCAATGCCGGGATGCCGGCGATCCAGAGGCGGTGCGGAAAGCGGTGAGCAATCATGCTGCCCTCCTGGGCCCAAAAGGCTCGTGGAAGCCTTACGTGTGGTTCCGCAGACCGCGCCGTACCGGCTGCGACCGATGTTCCACTTCGGTCTTGCGTCTTCGCCGGCAACCGACCCGAAAGCCGCCTGCCGGCACCAACTCCTTACCAACCCGGATCTCGCCGAAGGGTTACGGCAGGAATCATTACTTTTCTGTCAGGATTTTGGCTTGGCATGAGTTCTTTAGGAAGCCGGGCGCGTGCGGGCTTCGGCCGCACACTGGAATCGCAATGGAAAGAGTCCTTTAGCCCATGAGGGAGCACTCCTCCGCCGATTCCACTGTCCCGATGTTCGCTTTTGATTTGCCCAACATCCCACGTTTCTCAACAGAAGCGCACCTTCTGAGTTCTCCCCGGACTGTGGTTGTCCTGGCTGTGCGACGCTCAGGGGGCGCCTGCCCTAAAGCGATCTCAGGTCAGCCGCGGTCCAGGCAGCGCCTGTAACCAGGAAGGTCTCGGCGCATTCGGACCAGTCAAAATGTGCCTCCGGGTGAGCAATCAAATGCGGAACCCACACCAGCACGCCAAAGAGGCCCAACATCAGGGTCATCATGCGCATCGCGAGCCGCGCATGGCTATTGAAGAGAAGGGCAATTGCCGCGAGCGCAAACGCAGCCGTCGTAAGGATCGCCCAAAACATCCGGCCCGGTGGAAGCCATCCTGGAACCGCGCGAGCTGTTTCGCGAAGAAGGAGTGCCTGACCCAGCATGAAGGAGAGGGCACAGACGCCGAGTCCGGCGCGCACGATCGTGCCCAGCACTGCCGCCGTTGTTGCATTCCTCTCCGTTGCCGCGTACAGCGCCATCGCGCCGAAGAATAAGGAAAGGAACAGGAAAAAGCTGCCGCCGTATTTCTCGTAGATATTGGCTGCGGCAATCATGTCAGGGATGCAGGCCAGCGCGAAGCACATATAGACAACGCCAAGCAAAACCGAAGCGGGTCGCGCGGTTCGCGGGTGCTGCACTCCAATTCCACCCGCAATTTGAGCGCCCATGAGACACGCGCCGATGATGCCCCCAAAAGGCAGGCTCCAGACATGGTGCACGTTCTGCCAGGTTGCAGCATCGTGCCACATCAACGCGATGGTGCCGAAGAGCATTGCCGACGCGCCAAACGCAATACGGCCGCAGCACGCTGTCTTCATGCAGCAAAACTAACAGATCTCCGGGCCGGAGACACGATTGGCTCGGCCGATTTTCTCAGGGCGAAACTGGGGCTTGCCGGCCTTTGGTCCCGGGGTGAACTCGCTTTCCTCTTCTTCGTTACACTCTTCATCGATGGCAAGACAGAGCCGCGCAGTCTGTAGACACTCGTGCCTCCGCTCCATTATTCGAGCTACCGCGCTGTTCCTCTGTATGGTGGCGATCGGGCCGGAATCGCACTGGATGGCCGGCGTGGCGTACGCGGGATCCGATACACCGGTTCAGCGCAATCTCCACTCCGGCTACGTCGGCGATGATGCCTGCCGATCCTGCCACGCGGCCAGAGTTGATTCCTTCCATCACACCGCGCATTACCTCACCTCCCGGCTGCCGGATGAGAAATCCATTCTGGGCAGTTTTGCCTCCGGGCAGAATCTTCTCAAAACTGAGAATTCCAACTTGTTCTTCCGTATGGACGAGCGCCGCGCAGACGGGAAAACGGAATTTTTCCAGACGGCTGTGGCGGGAGCACCTCCTCATACGAGGGAGCGGTCTGAACAGTTTGCCTTTGTGGTTGGCTCAGGCACAAAAGGGCAGACGTATTTGTACTGGGACGACGATCAGCTCTTTCAACTGCCTGTGTCGTACTGGCGAGCGCTGGGATGGGTGAACAGTCCGGGGTATCGGGACGGATTCGCCGATTTCGACCGCCCGATCATTCCCCGCTGTCTGGAGTGCCACGCCACCTACATTGAAAATTTGCCGCCGCCGCCGAACCGCTATAGCCATGCAGGTTTTGTTCCTGGCATCCAGTGCGAGAAGTGCCATGGGCCGGGGAAAGAACATGTTCAGCGGGAGACAGCAAATCCGGGAGCGCCTTCAGCAGCCGGCGCCATCCTGAACCCTGCGCGATTCTCGCGAGAGCGGCAGATGGACCTTTGCGCCTGGTGCCACGCCGGACAGGGCGTTGCCCTCGTGCCCGCCTTTTCTTACGTGCCTGGCCAGCCGCTGGAGAGATATATCCGTCTGCCCCAACCCGATCCCAATGCTCCGCCGGACGTGCATGACAATCAGGTGGCAATGCTGCGCAACAGTCGTTGCTTTCAGGCATCCGATATGACCTGCCTCACCTGTCATGACTCGCACGCTCCGCAGCATGATCTGGCGGAGTTTTCGCAGCGCTGCATGAGCTGTCACAAGCCCAGCTCCGCGACATTCCAGAGGAAGGACCACCCTGTAACGAACAACTGCATTGATTGTCATATGCCGAAACTGAAGACGAACCTTATCGTCTTCAATTCGCAGGGCAGCAGCAGGAGGCCAGAGATCAGGAGCCACTGGATTAAGGTGTACGCCCACGCCTCGAACCTGTGAGGCGGAGCATATTTTCTCCGAAATGGTCCCGAAGCATCCGCTCAAATGCGGAGTTTTCAGCCGTCCAGCTTTTTCGCCACCAGCTCATTCAGCAGCGCCGGATTTGCCTGGCCCTTCGACGCTTTCATCACCTGTCCGACGAAGAAGGCCGCCACCGTCTTCTTGCCCTTCCGGTACTGCTCTACCTGCGCTGGATTGGCCGCGATCACCTCGTCGATCATCTTCTCGATCACCGACGTGTCCGTAATCTGCTGCGGCTTCTCCCGCTCGTATACTGGTCCGAAGTCCTCGCCCTTCTCGAAACACAAATCAAACAACTGCTTGAGCTGCTTCGAGGAAAGCTTGCCCTCTTCCGCCAGATCGGCAGCCTGCGCCACGCCCTTCATGGTGACCGGCGACTGCTCCAGCTCGAGGCCCGCTGCCTTCAGACGCATGGTCAGCTCGCTCTGCACCAGGTTGGCTACCCGTCGCGGATTCTTCGCCGCCCGCGCCGCCGCCTCAAACTGGTCGGCAAACGCCCGCGTCGCCGTCAGCGTGTGCGCATCCTGCTCCGTGATCCCGTACTCCGCGATCATCCGCGCCCGCCGTGCTTCCGGCAACTCCGGCATGCGCGCGGCAATCTCCGCCTTCCACCCGTCGGGGACGATCAGCGGCGGCAGGTCGGGCTCGGGGAAGTACCGATAGTCATGTGCCTGCTCCTTCGACCGCATCGAGTACGTCCGCCCCTCGCTCGCGTTGTAGAGCCGCGTCTCCTGGATGACCCTCCCGCCCGACTCGACAATCTCGATTTGCCGCTCGATCTCGTATTCGAGCGCTGCGCGAATGAAGCGGAAACTGTTGACGTTCTTGACCTCGGCCTTGGTGCCAAACTTCTCCGCGCCGCGGAGCCGCACACTGACGTTGGCGTCGCATCGCAGCGATCCTTCCTCCATATTGCCGTCGCTCACGCCTGTGTAAACAATGATCTCCTTCAGCCGGGTCAGATACTCGTACGCCTCGTCGGGCGACCGCATGTCCGGCTCACTCACGATCTCGATCAGCGGTGTCCCGCAGCGGTTCAGATCCACATAGGTCCGGCTCGCCGAGTCGGGAAAGCCGTCATGCATCGATTTGCCCGCGTCCTCTTCCATGTGCAGACGCGTGATGCCGATCCGTTTCTTAGCCTCGCCGTTCGGCACTTCGATCCACCCATGCTCGGCCAGCGGTTTGTCGAACTGCGAGATCTGGTAGCCCTTGGGCAGATCAGGGTAAAAGTAGTTTTTGCGCGCGAAGACCGACCGCTCCCGCACCTCGCAGTGCAGCGCCAGCGAGGCGAGCGTGGCAAACTCCACGGCTCGGCGGTTCAGCACCGGGAGCGCGCCCGGCAGGCCCAGGCAGACCGGGCAAACGTTCGTATTTGGGGGCGCCCCAAATCGGTTCACACACCCGCAGAACGCCTTAGTCTCCGTGAGCAGCTGGACGTGGACCTCGAGGCCGATCACGGCCTCGTATTTGGCGAGGATTTCCGGCGAAACCGTCGTTGCAGTGGCCATACCAAAAGTGTAGCAACGGCCGTGCCCCAAACGGAGAACCGCGATGGCAGTGACCGGGGCTCGGCCCGAAATGGCAGACAGAAAAGTAGGTATAAGTGCCAAAACCCGCAGTTATGTTCCGCATCGAATTTCGATGTTCATAATCCACAGGTCAGATAGAGAAATGCATTGCCAATCGGGCCTCTTCAGGCTATATTCCCGCTAACTCTGCCTTGTTTCTCTCGGGATTTCGTCACTCGGCTCATGGGCCCTGGGTCCGATCCCTGCCGTCCAACGCTCGTTGCAACATCGCTGGCTGCTTCGCTGGATGGTTGCAAGTCACCTCCCTCACATTCACCGGATCGGTCGCCCGGGAGTTCCCGATGCGCCGACTTCTGTCCGTTTTGTGTCTGCTTCTTTGCCTGGTCCCCCTCGCCGCCCACTCTCAGACTCCGCCGCATTCCTGGTTCTTCGCCGTCATCGCCGACCCGCAGTTCGGCATGTTTGCGAACGACGCAAACTTCACCCAGGAAACCGCCAACTTCGAGTTCGTGGTTGCAAGTCTCAACCGCCTCCATCCAGCCTTCGTCGTCGTTGACGGCGACTTCGTCAACCGCACTGGCGACACCGCGGAAATCGCCGGCTACAAGAGCATCCTCAAACAGCTTGATCCCTCCATCCCTGTCTATCAGGCTCCCGGCAACCACGACGTTGGCAATGTCCCAAACAAGACGCTCATTACGAATTACCGTGCCAGCTTCGGCTCGGATTACTACACCTTCGAGCAGAACGGCCTCCTCGGCATCGTCCTCGATTCCAGCCTGATCGGGGCGCCGCAGGGCTATCCCGCCGCTACCGGCGCACAGCTCGCGTGGCTAAAAAAGACCCTCGTCAGTTCCGCCGCCGAGGCCGCCGAGCAGGTCGTGGTCTTCCAGCACATCCCCTACTTTATGCACACGCCTGGCGAGGCCAACAGCTACTACAACCTGCCGCTCTCCGTGCGCGGAACCTACCTGGATATGATCATGAATGCCGGCGTGGAATGGGTTTTCTCCGGGCATCTCCACAACGTTGCCGGCGGTCCCGACGGCAATCTTACTCAGGTGATTACCGGGGCGGTTGGCATGCCGATCGGCACCTCCGGCTCCGGACTCACCCTGGTAGCCGTCAACGGACACGAGCTGCATCCGGTCTGGTACTGCCTCGCCGGCCTGCCCAACACGTTTGACCCCGCGAGCCCGCCGACCACCGCGTGTTCCAAATAGCCGCTCTTCGGGATTACAGTTTTCCGGTAGAGACGTCCGGAGATTTGCCGGGTCGTCGCTGTGTAGTTCGCCAAAATCTGTACTCTGGCGTTCGGAGGCACCATGGCTACACCCGTCATCCACCTCGAAGAGATCGCCCAGATCGCCCTCACGGTTGCGAATCTCGATGAGGCCCGCGCCTTCTACCGCGACACGCTCGGCATGCGCTTCCTCTTCGACGCGGGCACGTTGACCTTCCTTCAGGTCGGCTCGGTGCGCCTGATGCTCACCACCGGCGAAGGCCACACCGGCTCCGACCGTACGGTGCTCTATTTCCGCGTCCATGATCTCGAAGCAGTCCACGAGGCTCTCGTCGGTCGCGGTGTGAGTTTCGAGCAACAGCCGCACCTCGTTGCCCGCATGCCCGACCACGAGCTCTGGATGGCCTTTCTCCGTGACCCTTCCGGCAACCTTCTGGGGTTGATGGAGGAGAAGCCAGGCGCCGCCGTCTGACCGCGCTTCAGAGCGCACTCAGGATCGCGTCCGCAATGCGGGCGGCCTCGAGAGCAGGGCGGACCTCGTGGACGCGCACGATGGAGGCTCCCGTGAGAATGGCAGCGGTAACGGCGGCCAGAGTCGCGTTGCCGCGAACGGTAGGCGGGAGAATCGCGGCGAGAGATGGGGTTCCGGAGGATTGAGCTTCGGTGGCTGGCGGGATCGCGGCGAGCATTGGCGGCAGAGTTTTCGAGATCGTGTTGGCGAGGAAAGATTTGCGGGAAACCCCGGCGAGCAACGGTTGTCCTAAAGACAGCAGTTCATCCTGGTGGGCTAGAAGCGGGTAGTTCGCGTCGAAGGCTTTGCCAAAGCCGTATCCGGGATCGAGCACGATGCGGCTGCGGTCGATGTCGGCGGCGGTGGCACGGTCAAGGGCGTCTGCGAGTCCCGAACGAACGAGCGAGAGCACTTCGTTCGGAGCCAACGGCGGGAGGGTGCGCCATTCGGAGGGGCGTCCGCGCGTGTGCATGAGGATGACCCCGCAGCGGAGATCGGCGCAGGCCTGGGCGAGCGCCGGATCCCAGAGGAATCCGGAGACGTCGTTGACGATCTCGGCGCCAGCGGCAATGGCCGAGCGCGCTGTCTCGGCGTGATAGGTGTCGATGGAAAGGACGGTGCCGGGGCGCCGGTGCAGGATCGACTCGATGACGGGGAGAACGCGGTCCTGCTCCTCCTGCGGAGAGACGGGTGTGGCTCCGGGCCGGGTGGATTCGCCGCCGATATCAAGCAGGTCGGCGCCCTGATCGAGAAGAGTGAGGCCATGCTCGATGGCGGTGAGTGTGTCGTGATGCGCGCCAGCCTCCGAGAACGAGTCGGGGGTAACGTTGAGAATGCCCATGACAAGCGTGCGTGCACCGAGAGTGAGAGAACGGGTACGGAGCTGCCAGGAGAACGCGGGGCGGCGGGCGAAAGCCATGCTGGCAACGATGCTACACTCCAGGAGAATTGCGATTCCCTCAGAAAACTGTGGATGGCCTAAGCGCTCGGCGGCGACTGCTGAGCGTGGTGACGGTAGTTGGTGTACTGGTGCTGGGCCTGCCCGGCGCGGGTGCGGCGGCGGCGCGGCATCCTGCACGACGGTCCTCGCGGCGCGTGCCGCTGGCGACGGCGGTGGCGCAGATCCTTGCGAATCCTGCGGTGGCGCGAGCGCACTGGGGCATCTCAGTGGTGACGCTCGAGGGCAAGCCGGTATTTGCGCTCAATGATGGCCAGATGTTTGAGCCGGCATCGAATGCCAAGCTGTTCACGACCGCGGCGCTGCTCGATCTGGTTCCGTCGAATGCGACATGGACGACGACCGCAGTGACATCGGGAACGCTGGACGCGCAGGGCACGCTGACCGGCGATGTGCGGCTGCTGGGCTCGGGCGATCCCACGATATCGGGGCGGACCTATCCTTACGCGGGAAAAACGGAGCGGCCGAATCCCCCGCTGCAGGCGCTGCAGCAGATGGCCGACCAGATTGTCGCGAGTGGCGTGAAGAAGATTGACGGCGATGTCGTCGGCGACGACCGCTGGTTTGTGTGGGAGCGATACGGCGGCGACTGGGCCTGGGACGATCTGCTGTGGGATTATGGCGCGCCCGTATCGGCCCTGACCGTCAATGACAACGTGCAATATCTGAACGTGACGCCGGCCCCCGCGGCCGGAACCGTGGCGGACGTGGGCAACACCGCTGCCGGCGCGACTGCCCCGGCAACGCCGTGGGTGGTGGCGTGGAATCCCGACGTGCCCTACTACCAGGTGGAAAACAGCCTGATGCTGGCGGCGCCGGGCACGGTGGCGCATTCGGGGATTGACCGCGCGCCGGGCAGCCAGGACATCCGCCTGTTTGGAGCCATCACCACGAATGGGATGCACGAGGCGCTGGCCATTGAGGATCCCGCGGAGTTTGCCGCGGTGGCATTGCGGCAGATGCTGCTGGCGCGAGGCGTCACGGTGACCGGGACGGCGCGTGCCTGGCATCGGCTGTCGGAGGATACGCAGGAATATTCGGCTGAGGTAGGCCAGCCCGTGGTGCTCCGTCCGCTGAACCTCACGACGATTGAACCCCCGGTGACCGGGCTCAGGGTGCTGGCGACGTACGTATCGCCGACGGTGGCGGAAGATGTGAAGGTGACGAACAAGGTCAGCCAGAATCTGCACGCGGAGCTGTATCAGCGGCTGCTGGGGCGCCTGGAAGGTGACGACGGAACCATTGCACAGGGAGCACGGGTGGTGCGGGCGTTTCTGATTCAGGCAGGCGTCGATCCGGGGGACTTTGTCTTCTTTGACGGATCGGGACTGTCGCCGAATGATCTGATCACGCCCCGAGCGGCGACGACGCTGCTGGTGTATGCGGCTCGGCAGCCGTGGGGCGCGCTCTATCGGTCGACACTGCCGGAGGGCGGCGTGGACGGAACACTGTCGGGGCGATTCAGTCATGAGCTGCGAGGGCGGGTGTTTGCGAAGACCGGAACTTTGGCCGAAGTGAACGCCTTGAGCGGTTATCTGACCACGCGCAGCGGGAAGACGCTGGTGTTTTCGATTCTGTGCAACGACCAGCGGCCCGATGGCGATGCCGCGGTGCACACGATGGACGATGTGGTGCGGGCGGTAGCGGAGAGGAACTGAGGCGGGCCAAGGTTTAGAGTTTGGGGAATAGAGTTTAACGGACTGCGGCGTGAGGGAGAGAGGCCCGGTGGTGCGGAAAGTCACTGGATACAGGTTTGCATTCGTCACAGTGGCGGCGCTGTGTGTCGCGCTGATGGCCGGTTGCAGTCCGTCGCTGGGACCATCGAAGCCGGTGAGCGAGCTGACGCCCCAGGAAGCACGGGGAAGTGCGGTGTATCAGCAGGACTGCGCGGGCTGTCATTATGCGAATCACACGGGCGACCTGCACGGGCCGAGTTTGTTCGGAATGTATCGCAGGAAATATCTGCCCAGCGGCGCGCCGGCGAACGACGAACGGGTGACGCCTGTGATTTTGCGAGGGCGCAACATGATGCCGGGATTTGGCAATCAACTCAGCGACCAGCAACTCCAGGACTTGCTGGCGTATCTCCACACCTTATGAGTCCTGAACCCAGGCAGAAGCCGTTGCCGGGCGTCGCGGCGGTGGGACTGTACCTGTTCCTGCTGTGCATCCTCGGCGTGCTGGGCGTGACCCAGGACAAGCTGCCGAAGTTCGTGTACCTGTTCTGCATCGCGTTTGCGGTCGCCGGGCAGGGGCTGCTGCGGCAGAAGCGGTGGGGCTGGGCGCTGTCGCTGGCCACGGTGCTGCTGTCGAGCGTGTATCAGATGTGGCGTTTTGTCGAGTTTCACGAGCTGCCGCTGCTGGGTATGGCGGCCGTGAACATGGTGCTTTTCCTGTATCTGGTGCGGCCGGAAGTGCGGCTGCGGATGAGGTGAGGAGAGCCGGAGGCCGCCAACCTGGCTCGCTGACCGTCGCACCGCTATCCGCTCTTCAGCTATCCGCTTCTCAGCTGCCAGCCGCCCGCGGATAGCGCACGCCGGTGAGTTCTTCAGACACCTTCCATAAGTGGTCGGCGGTGTTCTCGTCGTAGGCCTGGGGTTCCGCGCGGACTTCGACCGGGTAGCCGCGCATCTCGCGAAATCCATCGGGGCCGTAGAAAGCGCCACCATGCACATTGGGCGAGGTGGCGGCGTAGAGAGTGGGAAGCGCTCCCTGTGCTTCTGATTGCGCGATCAGCCCGATGAACAGCGGAATGATCCTGGCGAGAAGGCCGCCGCCCTGTCCGGGCCCGGCGGCGAAGAGGTTCGTGTTGGAAACGCCAGGATGGACGGCGATCGATAGGACCGGAGCGCCTCCACGATCGAGGCGCCGCTGCAGCTCAAAAGCGAAGAGGAGATTGGCGAGCTTGCTGCGGCGGTAGGCAGGCCAGGGCTTGTAGCCGTGCTCCCAGTTGAGATTGCTGAAGTCGAGCGTGGCGCCGCGGTGGGCAATCGAGCTGACCGTCACGATGCGCCCTGCCGGCGCCGCCAGTACAGCGGGCAGCAGTAGTCCGGTGAGCGCGAAATGGCCGAAGTGGTTGGTGCCGAGCTGGAGCTCGAAGCCGTCGGGTGTCACCCGGCGCTGCGGCAGCGCCATCACCCCGGCGTTGTTGATGAGCACGTCAAGCGGACGGCCGGTGTCGAGGAAATGCTCAGCGGCATTGCGGACCGAAGCGAGGCTGGCGAGGTCGAGGTCTGCGATCTCGATTTCAGCAGCGGGAACGGTTGTGAGAATGCGAGTGCGGGCCGCTTCGCCTTTGGCACGGTCGCGGCAGGCGAGGATGACGGAGGCGCCGGCGCGGGCCAGCTCGAGCGCGGCGTGGAAGCCGATGCCGCTGTTGGCGCCGGTGATATACGCGCGCCTGCCCCGCTGAGAGGGCATCGAGGCGGTGGTCCAGTGGGTCATTAAACGCTCGTTTCCTGGGCTTCGCCAAGGGTGACGCGGGTGGTCATTTTGCGACGGCCGCGGTAGAACGTGATGGTGATGGTGTCGCCGGGCTGGTGCTCGTCCATAATCTCGGCGAGGTCCTGGGAGTTGGTGACCTGCTGGCCGTCGATGGCCACGATAAGGTCGCCGCCAATCGAGATCTGCTCATTGCCGAGATAGGCGGTCTGATTGCCCCCGCGCAGTCCGCCGCGGTCGGCGGCGCCGCCCGGGACGGTGTTCTCAATGAGCACGCCGTATTCGGCGGGCAGCCCCATCTGCTGGGCCAGATCCGGTCCGATAGCCAGCGTGCGGATGCCCAGCGAGGGACGGCGGGCGTGGCCATACTTCTGAATATCGTTCAGGACTGCTTTGGCGGTATCGATAGGGATGGCGAAGCCGATCCCGGCGTTCTGCTCTGCGCCGTTCTGGGCGATCATCGAGTTGATCCCGATGACCTCACCCTGCGAATTGAGCAACGGTCCCCCGGAGTTGCCGGGATTGATGGCGGCGTCGGTCTGGATGGCGTTTTCAATGGGCGCGCCCTGCGGTCCGCGAACCGAGCGGATGGCGGAGATGATGCCCGCAGTCATGGTGCCGCTGAGGCCGAAGGGATTGCCGATAGCGAAGACCTGCTGCCCGACCTGGAGATCATGCGATGAGGCGAGAACGGCGGGCATGAGATTGGGAGCGCTGATCTGGAGCAGGGCGAGATCGTGCAGGCGGTCGCTGCCAATGACCTGCGCGGTGTAGCGATGCTTGTCGTGGGTCTGGACTTCAATCTTTCGCGCGTTGGCCACCACGTGGTAGTTGGTCAGGATGTGTCCCTGCTTGTCGAGAATGAAGCCGGAGCCCTGGTCTTCCTGAGGCACGAGGCCATAGAAGAAGTCGAGAGTCAATGTACCGGCAGTGATATTGACGACCGACGGAACCACGCGCTTGTAGACCGCAATGTTGTTCAGCTCGGCGGCATTGTAGGCGGGAGCCGCATGCGCTTCGGTGAGATCCAGCGAGGAGTGCAGGGCCGGCGCAAAAGGATTGTGGAAGGTCGAAAAGGAGATGAGGTACGCGAAGGCTCCAACGAAAATCGAAACGAGAAAGATGCGGCGAAAGGTCATAGTCGTAGTCGTGCGGTTGCGGACGATGGCAGCCTGCAGAAGATGAGATGACCGGCAAGCGGGTCCGGGTCCGGTAAGCCAAATTCATTGTAGCGATGCGGGGCGGCAGCAGCTCAGGGGCGGCGAGGTTTCGGGAGATCGGCCAGGGGCTGGGCACCGGCTTCAGCGCGGAGCTGCGCGACGAGCCGATCGACCTGGGCTCGCGTGGCGTCGAGGGAGTCGGAATTGTCGATGACCATGTCGCTGCGGGGAATCTTGACGGACTCGGGAAGCTGCGCGGCGAGGCGGGCGCGGGCATCGCCCTCGGCGCGGGCACGCTCTTCAGGGGAAGCATCGCCTGGAAGCATCCGCGCGAGGAAGCGCTGGATCTTCAGCTCGTCGGGGGCCGTGACCAGGACGATGCGGTCGAAGCGGCGGCGCCACTCCGGGACGGTGCCCCAGGCCTCGGCTTCGAAGATGAGCGCGGACTCGACGAAGACAATGGCGTGCGGGTCGCGGGCAAAAAGGTCGTCCATTCGGCGCTCTTGCTCGGCGACGACAGGGGGATGGACAATGCGGTTCAGTTCGGGCAGGCGGCCGTGGTGGAAGACGAGATCCGCGAGGCGAGGCCGGTCCAGCGCGCCGTCGTTGCGAAGAACCGAGGGACCGAAGTGCTCGACGATGGCCAGGTAAACGGACTGCCCTGGCTCCATGAGTTCACGCGCAATCCCATCGGCTTCGAGGACGGAGAAGCCATGTTCGCGCAGCAGAGCGGCGACAGTGGACTTGCCACTTCCGAGGCCGCCGGTGAGTCCGACACGCAGCATGAGGCTCCAGGGAATGCACGAACGGGACGCGCAGATGTTCCGTTGTGATTGTAGGACCCAGGCCCGGACGTGGAGAAATCAGTGCGGATGAAACATGGGATGGATGAAAGCCCAGGCGATGCCGGCCGCGAGGACCATGGCAAGCAGAATGAAGAAGAGCATGAGTCCCCACGAGGGACCGCGCGAGGTTGCCTGCGGATCGTGGCTTTCGCGAGGGGGCGTCACACTCCTTAGTGTACGGGGCGAAGTTCCTGCGGGCATAAACGGGGAGGGTTCGGAAGAAAATTCCAGGCACACCGCGTAAAAGCGATAGCAACACTAATTCCAAATTGCGGTGTCTAAGAGAACAGGGATGAGGAAAGCCGAGGTCGCCGGAATGACGGCCGCGAATGAGCCGACTGAATCCGCCGAAGACGGGGTGAAGCGATGCCGAGCGAGCGCAAAATCGAGAAGTTTGCAGTCAATGAACTGGCGGGGCTGCGGACCGAGTTGCTGCAGTCGGGTGTCGATTCATGGCAGGCGGCGGAGCTGGTAACCACCTTCCTCTCCGGGCGCGGGTATGGTGCCAATCCGGTGACAGTGCGTGAGGCGGTGCTGCGCCTGGAGGGAAACGCGTGCTCGCTCGAATGTATGCAGCGGGAGCTGGAGCGCGTGGCCTGGGTGATGTGAATTTTGATTGAATAAACGTTTTAGTTGCGCTTATTTCATAAGCCGAAGTTTCCCCTCATTCCCGGAAATCCTGCATCTTCTTCCGCCCCTCATGCGTCAATGAAACAGGAAGTTATTC
>JBAUZR010000787.1:0-3243 GCA_049585375.1 Acidobacteriaceae bacterium | reverse complement strand
GATCAAGTACCTGTTCAGCACCCAGCAGAAGGAAGTCAGCGACGACGAGATTGTCTTTCTGATGATCCCCCATGTGGTCCGCGCAGAGCAGCTCACGCCCGAAGATCTGCAGGAGATCGACACCGGTACGGGCACTGACGTCGAGGTCCGGCCGATTATCCGGCCACTGCAGGCGTCGGATTTAACTCCACCGGCACCGGCGCAGCCGGCCGCGCAAGCGTCCGCCTCCGAGGTGGGTCAGATTAACTCCGGCACCTTCCCCGGGCAGAACCACGGCGCCGTTCCTCCGCCGCCTGACAACGCAGTGCAGGCGACGCAGCAGGCTATCGCCAACCGCGAGAAAGAGAATAGTCCTCGGGCTCCGGCCACGCTGACACTGGACCCCGGCCAGGTTACCGCCAGGGCTGGATCCACGTTCAAAATGCTGGTGAATCTCAGCGGTGGCAGTGACGTTTTCGCTGTCCCGATGTCCGTACAGTATGACGCGTCGAAACTGAGTCTGATCAACGTGGATTCGGACGACGCACAACACACAAACCTGCTGGGCAAGGACGGCCAGGCGGTGGCACTGGCGCATCGCGATGACGGCAAAGGCGAGGCGGCGATCGCCATCTCCCGTCCACCCGGCACCAAAGGCATCAGCGGATCCGGGACGGTCTGCGTCCTCACGTTCCAGGCGAAAGCCCCTGGAGATGCTTCTGTTGCCATTTCCCGGCCGGTGTTGCGGAACGCCCAACAGCAGGTAGAACCTGCTACCGGCTCTCAGGCGGTCGTGCACATTCAGTGACCGTCCGCCACCATTTGAAACTATGCGGTTGATGCTGAACAAAAGAATCGGATATCGGCGCGGCGAGGCGGGACTGACCCTCGTCGAGCTGATCGTCACCGTCGCCATTCTCTCTATCCTGGCTTCGGCCGCGGTCCCTATTGCCCGCTTTCAGGTGAAGCGCGAGAAAGAGCGCATGCTCCGCTACGACCTGTGGCAGATGCGCCGCGCCATCGATGCCTATAAGGACGCCGCGGATAAGAATGCCTTTCGCACCAAAATCGACAGCCAGGGTTATCCTCCAGATCTGCAGACGCTGGTCGATGGCGTCGATGTGCAGGGCAAGAAGCTTCGCTTTCTGCGCCGCATCCCCGTCGATCCCATGACCGGTGACACGGACTGGGGGCTGCGCTCCATGCAGGACGACCCCGACAGCGATTCCTGGGGCGGCCAGAATGTCTTCGACGTCTATTCGAAATCCACGGGAACAGCGCTGGACGGAACCAAATACTCAGACTGGTAAATCGTTGCTGCTGAAGAAACCAATTCGTCCGAACGATCGCGGCTTCACCCTCATCGAGCTGATGGTGGTTATGCTGATCATCAGCGTGCTCGCCGCGGTGGCCATCCCCAGCTTTGTCGCGGCCATCCGCAATGCGAAGGAAGCCGCCCTTAAAGAGGACCTGCACGTCATGCGGGATGCAATCGACTCCTACACGATGGACAAGAACAAGGCCCCACAGTCCCTCGACGACCTGGTGCAGAACGGCTACCTTAAGTCGATTCCGTCCGACCCGATGACGCACAGCACCGACACCTGGCAGACCACCAGCGACGAAACCTACGCTGACCTGGACCAGACCGAACCCGGCATCACCGATGTACACAGCGGCTCGGAGGAAGTAGGCTCCAACGGCCAGCCGTATTCGAGCTGGTAGCGACCCGGCTGCGGTGGCGTGACAGAATGTCTGTTGCGCCTATGAAGCTGCCCGCCCTTTCCGCTATCTATGACCGCTACGAGAGCCTCAATCGAGTCGCGCGCGATCGCTTCTCCGGAACGCTGGCGGGCAAGCTGCTTCTCCGCTCGGGTCTCGACTCAGAAGGGCTGACGGCCATTGTCGCCGCCAGCATCGCCGGCGCCTGCTCCCTCTGCGTGGAGTCCGAGGGAGAACGCCTTCGCGAAGCCCTCAGGGCCGGTCTTTGCGACTTTGTCGTTGGCCCGCTCGACGAGGGGCTGCGCATCCTCAAGAACGAGCTCCGCCGTGGTCTGCCGATCTCGGTGGGCGTTGCCGCGGAGCCGGATGCGACCCTGGCCGCAATGATCGATCGCGGCCTGCAGCCAGATTTGCTTTCTCTGCCGCCGGGCACGCCACGCCGAATCTTTATCGAACGCGGCGCGCTCGCCCTGCCGGAACACGCTATCCCCGACAGCAGTGCCGCCCTGATCGAATGGACTCTCCAGACCGATGCCGCGAAATCCATGCCGTGGATCGCCCGCATCGCCGCGCAGAGCCTCGACGCCTCCCGGTCCGACACTGCTTTCCGCCAGCGCTGGCTCGAGAGGGCCCCGCGCCATCTGGGCCGCGCTTTTGCCACGTGTCTCTGCCTTCGGATGACCCCTGCTGAATCCAGCGCTTTCGTCGCTGCCGCCCGCGCGCAATTCCCCGCAATCCGCCTCACGCGCGACGGAGAAGGACTCTAGCCAGTCGCCCTCCGGCGCATCTTTTCCGTTCCGTCCCGTGTCTTAATCGTTGTACGATCCAGCAACGGAGGTCCTCACCGCATGGGGTCACAATCCGATATTCCCCGGTTCGAAACGCAGCCGGAGCCCGTCCGGCAAACCCCGCAGGAACTTCAGGATGAACAACGAAAGCTCCGCCGTCTGCAGATCATGGTCAACATGGTCATGTCCGTCATCAGCCAGGACTTGTCCCTGACCATCGATGAGGCTTCGGAGATGGTGGCCGACACTCGCCGCGCTGCCCTAGCCATGTTTCCTGGAAAGGAACTGGCGTTCGACCTTCTCTACAAGCCGCGCCTGCAGCGCCTGATGCGCGAACGCTATCGAATCCAGTAACCCCTACTTTGGCTCCATCGAGGTCAGACGGAACGTAATCGTTCCCCAGAACAGCCGCGCTCGCATCTGCACCGGGATGTGTCGCTCGTCATCTGTGTACCAGACCCAGATGTTTCCCCGCGCCTTCACCGTGCCCGCCTCGGCAGTCGGCTGTACCCGTATCGTCTGGTAGGTTCCCAGAGGCGTCTTCACCGTCTCGTGCGCCTCCACCTTCATCGTCACAGTAACGGTGTGCATCGCGTCGGCAATGGGCACGCGAAAGCTCTGCCCCGGCACCAGCTTCTGCGACGCGGGATAGAAAATCGCCGACAGCAAATCCGTCACGCACGGCCCCACCGCCATCTCCTGGTGCTTGCTGGTTCCCTTCACCAGGTTCTTCTCGTTCAGGATGGCCTTGTTC
>JBAUZR010000786.1:0-7406 GCA_049585375.1 Acidobacteriaceae bacterium | reverse complement strand
CCCTGTACCCTGCACCCCGCCCCCTGTACCCTGTATCCCGTGAACAAAGTCGTCCCCTCCGCTGCAGCCGCCGTCGCCGACATCCCCTCCGGCTCCACGATCATGTTTGGCGGATTCGGCCTCTGCGGCATCCCCGAAAATCTCATCGCCGCCCTCGTCGACGAACACCATCGCCGCGGCCTCACCGGCCTCCACACCATCTCCAACAACATGGGCATCGATGGATCCGGCATGGGCCTCATGCTCCAGGCCGGCATGGTCGTCTCCCACACCGGCTCCTACGTCGGCGAAAACAAGCTCCTCGAAGACAAAGTCCTCAAAGGCGAGCTCGATCTTCGCCTCATCCCGCAGGGCACCCTCGCCGAGCGCATCCGCGCCGGCGGCGCCGGTATCCCCGCCTTTTACACGCCTGCCGGTGTCGGCACTCTCGTCGCCGATGGCAAAGAGACCCGCGAATTCGATGGCCGTCCCTATCTCCTCGAGCGCTGGCTCCGCGCCGACTTCGCCCTCGTCAAAGCCTGGAAAGGCGACCCCGCCGGCAATCTCATCTACCGCCATACAGCCCGCAATTTCAATCCCATGATGGCCACTGCCGCCCGCATCACCATCGCCGAAGTCGAAGAGCTCGTCCCCACCGGCTCCCTCGACCCCGACCAAATCCACACTCCCGGCATCTACGTACAGCGCATCCTCCAGGGCCCCCACTACGAAAAGCGCATCGAGAAGCGCACGCTGCGCCAATAAAGAAGATTGTCATCTGGAAAAGATTGTCATCCCGAGCGAAGCGCCAGGGAGAATCCCCCAGCGGTGTACGCAGCTTCCCGGCGCGCAGCCGAGGGACCCCCGTAGCGAAACGAGCAGCATGCGTCACAGAAACTCTTTGCGCGGAGGGATCGGTGGCGCAGCCGCCGAAAAGAGCCTCAAGCGGTGAGTATGCGCTGTCTGTACCCTGTACCCCACCCGCCGCACCCTGTACCCTGATCCTGCATGTCCGAGCACATCCTCGCCCTGATCGCCCGCTTCATTCAGGACTTCATCTCCGCCTCCGGCTACGCCGGTGTCCTCCTCCTCATGGCCATCGAATCGGCCTGCGTCCCGCTCCCCAGCGAGATCATCATGCCCTTCGCCGGCTACCTCGTCCACACAGGACGCCTCTCGCTCCTCGGCGTCGCCACCGCCGGCGCCCTCGGCTGCAATCTCGGCTCCCTCGTTGCTTATTGGATCGGCGCATGGGGCGGACGCCCTTTCATCCACCGCTACGGTCGCTTCGTCCTTCTCAATCTCCACGACCTCGCGCGCGCCGAGCACTACTTCTCCCGCTTCGGCGGCATCACCGTCTTCCTCGGCCGACTCCTGCCCGTCGTCCGCACCTTCATCGCCCTGCCCGCCGGCATCGCCCGTATGCCTCAGCTGCGCTTCCACATCTATACCTTTATCGGATCCTGGCCCTGGTGCTTCGTCCTCGCCTGGATCGGCATGAAACTCGGCCAGGCCTGGGACACCGACCCCCGCTTCAAAGCCGCCTTCCACCGCTTCCACCTCGGTGTCGAACTCCTCCTCCTCGCAGGCATCATCTGGTTCCTCTGGACCCACTGGTGCAACCGCATCCGCCCCGAAGAAGCCAGCGATTTGTCATAACGAGTTGTCATCCTGAACCATCGCGTCACGAGGCGGAAGGATCTGCGGTTGCTTGTTACCGGAATCCCCGTTTGCAGGCATGAACCGTCGAGGTTAAACTCCCGAGTTGCCTCTCCAGGTTCGCACTCAGGAGCCCTTCCATGTCCCGCATCCTCCGCGGTTTCATCTGCCTACTGGCAACTTCCTCCCCCCTGCTCTTCGCCGCCGATTGCCCCACCCTCAAAAACCTCCAACTCCCCAACACCTCCATTACCCTCGCTGAAGCTGTCACCTCCGGCACCCTCGATCTCGCCGGCGCCCCTCCCCTCAGCGATCTCCCCGCCTTCTGCCGCGTCGCCGGCGAGCTCCATCCGACCCCCGACTCCCGCATCCGCTTCGAAGTCTGGCTTCCCGCCCAGGGCTGGAACGGCCGCCTCCTCGGCACCGGTAATGGAGGCTTCGCCGGCTCCATCTATTACCAGCAGTTCGCCAGCTACCTCAAACGCGGATTCGCCGTCTCCGGCACTGACGCCGGACACCAGGCCGAGAGCACCGACGCCAGCTGGGCCTTCGACCATCCCGAAAAAGTGAAAGACTTCGGCTGGCGCGCCATCCACCTCACCGCCGAGACCGCAAAGCAAATCACTGACACTTACTACGGCGAGCCCGCCAACAAGTCCTACTTCGACGCCTGCTCCGATGGCGGCCGCGAAGCCCTCATGGAAGCCCAGCGTTTCCCCGGCGATTACGACGGCATCCTCGCCGGCGCCCCCGCCAACGCCTGGTCCACCATGGTCGCCGGCGGCGCCGGTGCCATGCAGGCCCTCATGGACAACCCCGCCGCCTACATTCCCGATCGCAAGCTCGCCTTCCTCCAGCGCGCTTCGCTCGCCGCCTGCGACGAGCTCGACGGAGTCAAAGATCACGTCATCGGCGATCCCACAAGGTGTCACTTCGACGCTCAGGTCCTCCTGTGCAAAGGCGACGACGCCTCCGACTGCCTCACGCAGCCCCAGATCGATGCAGTGAAAACCATCTATTCCGGAACCAGAGACCAGCACGGCGCGCTCATCTTCCCAGGTTTCACCATGGGCGACGAAACCAGCTGGAAAGTGTGGCTCATCGGCGATGATCCCGGCTCCGCCCTCGGCCCGCGCTTCGTCGAGAACTACTTCCGCTACATGGTCACCGGCAATCCCAAAGCCAATGTCCTCTCCGCCAGCATCGACGACCTGCTCCGCCAGTCCCGCGCCACAGAAGCCGCCAACCTCGACGCCACCAGCCCCGACCTCAGCCGCTTCGCCGCTCGCGGCGGCAAGCTCATCCTCTACCACGGCTGGAACGACCCCGCCATCTCCCCGTACAACACCGTCGCGTACTTTGAAAGCCTGCAAAAACAAATGGGCGGCGACAAAGTGGACTCCTTCGCTCGCCTCTACATGATTCCCGGCATGGAGCACTGCGCGCAGGGCCCTGGCGCCAGCGCCTTCGGCCAGTTCGGCATGGAATCCGCAGCCGACCCCAGATACGGCCTCTTCGACTCCCTCCAGAACTGGGTTGAGAAAGGCTCGCCCGACGCTTCCGTCATCGCCACCAAATACGAAGCTGGCAAAAATGGCGCCATGGAAACCGACTTCACCCGTCCCCTCTGCGCCTGGCCCAAAGTCGCCCGCTACTCCGGCCACGGCGATCCCACCCAGGCCGCAAATTTCACCTGCGCCCCACCAAAATAAAAACTGTCATCCCGACCGAAGCGCAAAAAACTGTCATCCCGACCGAAGCGCCGTCGAGATCTTGCCAGCGGTGCACGTTATCTCCCGGCGCTGAGTGGAGGGCCCCCCGTAGCGAAACGAGCCGCGCGCATCACCGCAGATCCTGGCGCGTAGGGAATCGGTCGCGCAGCGGCCGACAAAACCTCAAGCGTTGAACGGCCGTTCCCTCAACTGGCCTGGATCGCGCAGTGGCCAAAACAAGACCTCGAACGGTGATCCGCAGCTCTGCCCCCGGGGAGGATCCCCCCGTTGAATCCATCCCCCGCCGCACCAACGTCATTTGCCATTCCCCCGCCCCCGCGAGAAACTACCAGTTTGGACTTCATCACTTTTTCTCCCCCGCAAAGAAAGGCATTCCTATGAGTGACAATAAAAAACCGGCGATTCAGCCGGCCACGGGCAAACTCGGGGTCATGACCGTCGGCATGGGTGCCGTCGCCACCACCCTCATCGCCGGCGTTGAAGCCGTCCGCAAGGGCCTCGCCAAACCCATTGGGTCCGTCACCCAAATGGGGACGATTCGCTTAGGAAAGCGCACCGACAACCGCACCCCCCTCGTCAAGGAATTCGTCCCCCTCGCCGACCTCAACGACGTCGTCTTCACCGGATGGGACATCTTCCCCGATGACATGTACGAGGCCGCCGCCCACGCCGCCGTCCTTGACAAGGATCATCTCCAGTCCATCAAGCCCTTCCTCCAGGCCATCAAGCCCATGCCCGCCGTCTTTGATCAGTACTACGTCAAGCGCCTCAACGGCACCCACGTCAAGACCGGCAAATCCAAGTGCGACCTCGCCCAGCAGCTTCGCTCCGACATTCAGAAATTCAAGTCCCAGGTCGATCGCGTCGTCGTCATCTGGTGCGGCTCCACAGAGATCTTCCTCGAGCAAGCGCCCTGCCACCAGTCCCTCGCCGCCTTTGAAAAAGCGCTCACCGACAACGACCCCGCCATCGCCCCTTCGCAGATTTACGCCTACGCCGCCCTCAAAGAAGGCGTCCCCTTCGCCAACGGCGCGCCCAACCTCACCGTCGATCTGCCCTGCATGATTGAGCTCTCCCGCCAGACCGGCGCGCCCATCTGCGGCAAAGACTTCAAGACCGGCCAGACCCTCCTCAAGACCGTCCTCGCCCCCGCCTTCAAAGCCCGCATGTTAGGCGTCGCCGGCTGGTACTCCACCAACATCCTCGGCAACCGCGACGGAGAAGTCCTCGACGACCCAGAATCCTTCAGGACCAAGGAAGAATCCAAGCTCGGCGTCCTCGACTACATCCTCCAGCCCGATAAGTATCCCGACCTCTACGGCAACATCTACCACAAGGTCCGGATCAACTATTACCCGCCCCGCGGCGACAACAAAGAAGGCTGGGATAACATCGACATCTTCGGATGGCTCGGCTATCCCATGCAGATCAAAGTCGATTTCCTCTGCCGCGACTCCATCCTCGCCGCGCCCATCGCCCTCGACTTAGTCCTCTTCCTCGACTTAGCCCAGCGCACCCCCGAGCTCCGCCACCTCGGCATCCAGGAGTGGCTCAGCTTCTTCTTCAAAAGCCCGCAATCCGCCCCCGGCCTCTACCCCGAACACGACCTCTTCATTCAGTCCATGAAGCTAAAAAATACCTTGCGTCACATCATGGGCGAAGACTTAATCACCCACCTCGGCCTCGAATACTACGACTGAGCCATCGAGCCAGCCGCGCCCTCGCCGCAACGACCAAAGATACACAGGAGGCTCCTTCGGGAGCCTCTTTGGTTTACGCCGAATCTCCACACTCACCACGGTTGTCATCCTGAGCGGGTGAGAGTGAATATAGAACCTATTCATTTAAAAGCATATAGGTCCAATAAATATTGCTGTGTATGAACTGTGCAGGACAATTTGCATAAATTTCAGAAAGTATAAAGGCCTCTGGGCCACCGGGGCATCAGGAATATTATGGTATTCGAATTGTCGAACACTCCCACGGAACCTTTCGTCGAGGCCGCGCGCTGGTGGTCGTTCATCGAAGCGAAGCGCAGAGCTTTCACGATGGCGCAGCAGAGAGTATGCGCAACTCCTTCACGCACTCAGCGCGAGTGGCCGGCGGACTTCGAGTCCGTTTACTATTTCCGCGCACTGAAGCGCAACACAGCGCAAGAACGCGCAAACCGCCGGTACTGACAAGGGTTTCACGCATCTCCATCCTGCGCACAGACGAGCATAGGAAGGCATAAAATCCTGGAACGGACCTGCACTAAAAACAGGCACCGGGAAATCCGCGATGGTGAAGGCGGCGTGTCTTAGCGCTACCATCTAGGTGAAGTCGGGAAAGGGAAGGCCAATGGCATCGATGCCGGTTCGGGTTTTCACAGCATTCGACTACGACCATGACGAGCAACTGAAACACTTGCTGGTTGGGCAGTCGCGAAACTCTGATACTCCGTTCGAATTGTGCGACTGGTCCGTTAAGGAGCCGTTTCCGGGAGACTGGCAGGCGAGGGTGCGAGAGAAGATTCGAAGGGTGGACCAAGTGATCGTTCTGTGCGGCCTATACACGGATCAGGCGACCGGAGTCAGTGCTGAGCTGAGGATCGCGCGCGAGGAGCAGAAGCCTTATTTCCTCTTGGCAGGATATGCGGATCAGAACTGCACCAGACCCACGTCTGCCCTTCCGTCTGACAAGCTCTACCGCTGGACGTGGGACAACCTGAAATCGCTAATCGCCGGAAATCGCTGAAGGCGTCGGATTGGCAAGATGAGACGCGCGCTTTGTGTCGGAATTGATCAGTACAGCTTCGGTTCGCTGACCGGTTGCGTTAGCGATGCCCTTCGTATGCAGGCGGTCCTGGAGAGAAATCACGATGGCTCTCCGAACTTTGATTGTAGAGTGCTGACAGCGCCTAACTGCGGAGCCAACGATCAGGTGACGCGAGCGAGCCTTCGAGAAGCTCTCCAACTCTTCTTTCGGGACCCGGCTGATATCGCGCTGTTCCATTTTTCGGGCCATGGAACGGTGAATAATCTTGGCGGGTACCTCGTCACGCAGGATGCGGTGCAGTATGACGATGGCGTACCCATGACCGATGTCCTGAAGCTGGCGAACGACTCGAAGCAAGTGAAGGAGGTAGTGATCCTCCTGGATTGCTGCTATTCCGGGAATCTCGGAAATGTACCCGATATCGACAACTCTAAGGCGCTACTTCGGGAGGGAATTTCGATCCTAACGGCTGCGCGAAACGACCAGCCTTCGGTCGAAACAGGGGGTGGTGGGGTTTTCACGTCTTTGGTGGTGGACGCGTTAGAAGGGGGCGCTGCCAATATTCTCGGAGCCGTGAGCGCACCATCGGTCTACGCCTACGTTGAGGCGGCACTCGGAGCATGGGATCAGAGGCCGCTATTTAAGGCGCACGTTTCCAGCGTGGTGCAACTGCGCTGTGCCACGCCTCCAATCGACAGGGCCATCCTGCGTCGTCTGCCAGCAATCTTCGCGCTCCCAGCGGAAGATCACTCTTTGGACCCTTCGTATGAAGAAACCTCCGCTTCTGCGGATCAGCAGAACGTGGCCGTCTTCAAGGAACTCCAGAGCTTATACCGCATCCACCTCGTCGTTCCGGTTGATGCAGCGCACATGTACGACGCGGCGATGCATTCGAAGGCGTGCCGCTTAACTCCGGGTGGACTGTATTACTGGCGTCTAGCGAAGAACAATCGGATTTGACGACGGGTGACGGTCAGCCCAGTTCACCGGAGCAGGCACCACTACCGGGGGCGCCAACATGCACCACCCCGGTAGGAGCCAGGAAACTAGTTCAGAATCCATTCGTACAGGAAGGGCATCGCTGGGATGAGAGTTGCCCGCATGCGCTACGCGTCGTCTGACCACCAGCCCACGCCCCTGCCGATTGGGATGCGCCGACACAAACGACTTCAGAACGACAAGCTGGATTGAAGACCCATGCTGGAAGGTGGAAATGACCTCTTATAGATTGCTTGATAGAGTGCATCAAGCGTCGCCACTATCGCCAGGATCGCGCCT
>JBAUZR010000785.1:0-2353 GCA_049585375.1 Acidobacteriaceae bacterium | reverse complement strand
AATATATTGGTGGTGCGCGGCGACTTCGGAATGAGCTCGCTCAATCAGCGATTCACGTTCGGATTCATGCTGTAAGAACCAGTTTGCTTTGGCGACGCACTCGTCGAGATCGGCGAAGTATTCTCCTGTCTCGCCTTCCGGAAACAACGACGTCGCGGTAGTGTCACGAGTCGAGAGGAGAAGGCCGCCTGCTCCAGGAACTTCAAAGTGCCGCATGATGACGGCATCGGGTTGGCCGTCAATGATGTGTTGCGTTCGCAGAATGTTGACGCATACGGCCGATTGACGGATGACTTTTGCAGCGTCCGCCAGCCGGAGATCGGTACCCTGCCAACATTGGCGTACCCGGCCACGAGGATTCGTCCGCTTCCCCCAGTAGTCAGGGCCGTAGATACGAACCGGAATGCGAGCGGCAATTTGTTCGAGGAAGATCTCGCGTTCCCGATCCCAGCCGCCCAGGAAGAGGACGCCCGGCCAAAACTCCTCTTGTTGAATCTCGCCCCACGGGAAGCTTTCCGAATCCCAGCCGAAGGGAAGAAACTCTGCTCTGCGAACTCCCGCATCCCGGAGTCTTAACACCAGGCGCTTGCTCCAAATCAGACACAAGTCAGCCGCCCGAGCCGCAGGAAGCGTTTCAGGCATGGAATTCAAATGTGGTGGAAAGGGGTTGTCGGGATAGAACATGATCACGCGTATCCCATGGAGTCGCAATTTGGATATCGTGTCTGCCGAGACGAATCTCATACTCAGGGAGAGAATCGTATCCGCACCGGACTGAAGAACCATTCTTACCAGCTGATCGTTCCAGTCCTTCAGAGACGTGGAACGAATGAATGCACTGGAGCGCGTCAGGCGATGCGCTATTCGATTTTGAATTAACCAGGGCAGCGGATAAGCGCTCCGCAATTCGAACGTATGGGTTTGGTATCCCAGGTTCTCGAACGCACTCCGGTATGAGTATCCGAGACGTCCCGGCGAGAATTCCCCCAATATAAAAATAGAGTTGGGCATTATGAAACGTGCTGCTTCTCTCTTACAAATCGAATGGCTGCTGCAAATCTCTCGGCAGTCGCCTTATAGAACCAAGGTTCCAGAGACTTCAGCCCATTTTCCCGAACTCTTGCCCGGAGCTGGGAATCTCTGAAAATCTGCACGATATGCGAGGCCAGCTTCGCGGCGTCTCCGCGTTTGAAGACAAGCCCAAGGTGATGCGGCAGGACCAGTTCTTCCGCGCTGCCCACTGTATCGGCGGCGATTACCGGCAGTCCACAGGCCAACGCTTCATTAACAGAGACCTCCCATTGGCCGATGGCCGTATGAACAAAGACATCGCCGGCGGCATAGACACTCGGGAGTGTCCCGTATTGTTGATATCCCGGCAGTTGAATGCTCTTTCCAAGCTGCTCCCCGCAAGCATCTTCCACCTGCTTTCGTAAGGACCCATCTCCCACCAGGAGCAACGCCAGTTCCGGGATCTGTCGCCTGGCGATGTGGAAAGCCCTGACCAGAGTCAGCGGGTCTTCGCGGGGGGAAAACTTCATGACACCGCAGACAACCTGTGCACCCCGAGGCAGTCTCCATTTGTCGCGCAGATCCGGCACCGTCTCGCGAGCGCGGGAACTCTCGAGGGCGAACCACTCATGATCGACTGCGTAAGGGAAGAGGAACAGCGTTTCCTCAGTGAAACCAAAATGCCTGAGGTACTCCCCAGCCTGCCGCCCGACCGGATGACCTGTCGAGTAAATTCCTCGCATCCATCGATAGAGCTGGGATTTTATTCTCCAGCTGAAAGACTGCCCGTCGATCGAGAGAATGTGGTCATGACGAAGGCCGACGGGGTTGCCTCTGATTTTTGACAGAAGCGCTGTGCAGACGGCATGGCTGTCGCGAACCGCGGGTGTGACAATCAGATCGTGACCCGCGCCAACAACCAGGCGTGCGAAACGAAGGGCCGACAATCGGGGGCAGAACCGTGCTGTATATCCCTCTTCGGAGAACGGCTGCCAGCCTACACACTGTCCGATTTCAGCATCGAAGCTCACGTTCGGCGAGTCTGCGCCGTAATAATAGACGGTGCAGCGGAGATTGGTTTCCGTGGCCAGAAATCGATAGAGGGGCTCGTCGAATTGCGTCGGCTTACGCTCGACAATTCCCAGTGACATCTGCTTTTCTCGGTCGAAAGCTGATGCCCCGGAAATCAGAAGATCGCGATCCATGCGTATCTGCTGACAGAGCTCTTACTTCAGCGCGGACAGCTTTTGGGTGGCGATCTGAGCGGAGTCGGTGTCCTTGTTCTGATCCTTGATCTCGGCATACAGGCGGCGGGCTTCCTGGGGGTTGGTCGTCTCATAGA
>JBAUZR010000784.1:0-3919 GCA_049585375.1 Acidobacteriaceae bacterium | reverse complement strand
CCTCCGTTCCTGTTTCAGGCAAAGTGATCGACGCCGCCGACCTGAGCGCGGTCGTGGATTCGGCCCTCGACTGCTGGTTCACGACTGGCCGCTTCGCAGAGGATTTCGAACGGAAGCTGGCTCGCTTCGTCGGCGTCCGCTGTGCGTCCCTGGTCAACTCCGGTTCCTCTGCCAACCTCGTCGCTCTCAGCGCGCTCACTTCTCCAAAACTCGGCGATCGCCGCCTCTTGCCAGGCGACGAAGTCATCACCGTCGCTGCGGGATTCCCCACCACCCTCAATCCGATCATCCAGAACCGGCTCATCCCCGTCTTCGTGGATGTCACCGTTCCCGGATACGAAATCGATGCCAGCCAGCTGGAAGCCGCCCGCAGCGATAAAACCAAGGCGGTGATGATTGCCCACACCCTGGGCAACGTCTTTGATCTGGATGCGGTCACCGCCTTCGCTCGCAAATACAACCTCTGGCTAATCGAAGACTGCTGCGATGCGCTCGGATCCACCTGGAAGGGCCGCAAGGTCGGCACCTTCGGCGATATTGCCACCGTCAGCTTCTACCCCGCTCACCACATCACCATGGGCGAGGGCGGCGCGGTACTGACCGACAAGCCCAGCCTGCAGCTGCTCATCGAATCCTTCCGCGACTGGGGCCGTGATTGCTGGTGCCACACCGGGAAAGACAATACCTGCGGCAAGCGCTTTGAGTGGCAGCTCGGGACCCTGCCCTGCGGCTACGACCACAAGTACACCTATTCCCACATTGGCTATAACCTCAAGGCCACTGACATGCAGGCCGCACTCGGCGCCTCACAGATCGAGAAACTCCCCACCTTCATCGAGCGCCGTAAAGAGAATTTTCGCTACCTTCACGCCGCACTCAGGCCGCTCGAGGAATTCCTTATCCTCCCCGAAGCCACCCCCGGCTCGGATCCCTCATGGTTTGGATTCCCCATCGGCGTGCGCGAGAGCGCGCCCTTCCGCCGCGATGAGCTGATCCGCGCTCTGGAGGCGCAGAAGATCGGTACGCGGCTCCTCTTCGGCGGCAACCTGCTGCGCCAGCCCGCCTACGAAGGCTGCGACTATCGCGTCATCGGAAACCTGCCCAATACCGACTTCGTCATGAATAATGTTTTCTGGATCGGCGTTTACCCTGGCCTTTCGCGATCCATGCTCGATTTTGTCGCAGAGACGATTTCCGAATTCGCGGCTAGTTCCAGATCTCTGCCGGTTCTTTCGTAGTCCCCGAGAATCCCCGAATGAAACTCTCTGATTATGTCTTTGGCCAGTTGCGCGAGTGGGGCGCCCGCCATGTGTTTCTTATCACCGGCGGCGGCGCAATGCATCTCAATGACTCGGTCGGTACCAGCGGACTGAGTTATCTCTGCACCCACCACGAGCAGGCCGCCGCTATCGCCGCCGAGGGATATGCCCGCATCGCTCGCACACCCGGCATTCTGAACGTCACCACCGGACCCGGGGGGATCAATGCCCTCAACGGCGTCTTCGGCGCGTGGACCGATTCCATTCCCATGCTCATCATCTCCGGTCAGGTCAAGCGCGAAACCTGCATGGCCACCTACGGCCTCACCGACCTCCGTCAGCTCGGCGACCAGGAAGTTGATATCGTTCGCATGGTCAGGGGAATCACGAAGTATGCGGTCTTGATCGACGACCCTGATTCCATTGCTTACCACCTCGAGCGGGCCTGGCACCTCGCGCAATCCGGCCGCCCCGGCCCCTGCTGGCTCGATATTCCGGTCGACGTTCAGTCCACGCAGATTGATCCTGAGAAGCTCCGTCATTACGACCCCTCGGAAGATTCGATTGTTTTCCCCACGGAAACCGTCAGAGCCCAGGCAGCCGATGTTCTCGCACGCATCGATCGGGCCCAGCGCCCGGTCATTCTTGCGGGCACCGGAATCCGCCTCTCCGGCGCTCTTCCTGAGTTTGATCAGGTCATTCACGCTCTTCGTATTCCAGTCGTTACAGCCTGGACGCATGATCTGATCGCCAGCGATGACGAGCTGTTCTGCGGCCGCCCCGGAACCATCGGCGAACGTGCCGGCAACTTTACCGTGCAGAACTCCGATCTTCTGCTGGTCCTGGGTTCACGCCTCAATATCCGTCAGGTCAGCTATAACTGGAATTCGTTTGCCCGATTCGCAACAAAGATCCAGGTGGATGTCGACGCCGCCGAATTGCGTAAGCCACTTCACAAACCCGATATCCCGATTCACTGCGATCTCCGACTCTTTCTTGCCGAAATGTCGCGGCAACTGGCCGACAAAAACGGCTCCGCATCTCGCCATGAGGCCTGGCTGGAGAGAGCGCGCGCCTGGAGACAACAATATCCGGTGGTTCAGGCCAGGCAGAGAGTGCCCGGCCCGCCGATGAATCCCTACGACTTCATCGAACGGCTCTTCGAGATACTCGATGCCGATGATGCGGTGGTCTGCGGAAACGCCACCGCCTGCATTGTGCCCTACCAGACAGCACGGCTAAAGAAGGGTCAGCGCCTGATTTCCAATTCGGGCTCCGCATCCATGGGTTATGACCTTCCCGCTGCAATCGGAGTCACTCTGGCCCTTGGAAGACGCACCATCTGCATTGCCGGTGACGGCTCCCTGCAGATGAACATTCAGGAACTCCAAACCCTGGTCGGTTACAACCTGCCCGTCAAACTCTTCGTCCTGAACAACGGTGGCTACCTCTCGATTCGGCAGACGCAGACCGGGTTCTTCCAGGGACGCCGTATCGGCGAGGGTCCCGACAGCGGCGTCACCTTTCCAAGAATGGAGAAAATTGGGGCAGCCTATGGCATCCCATCCTTCGCCGTAGAAAAAATCTCTGATCTCGAGATCGTCCGGCGAGAGCTCCAGACCCCCGGGCCTACTCTCTTCGATGTCCTTCTCGATCAGTCACAGGAATTCGAGCCTCGCCTCCGTTCGCGCATCCTCCCGGACGGCAAAATCATGACGCCCAATCTTGAAGACATGTATCCATTCCTGTCTCCTGAAGAGCTGGCGTCGAATATGCTCGTTTCGGACGAAAAGGAATGACCCGCCTTCCTGACTGTGTCCTGTTTGATCTGGACGGTACGCTTCTGGACTCGCTGCCCGGCATTGAAAGCTCCGTCCGCGCTGCCTTCGCAAGCGTGGGTTTGCCTCCTCCCCACGGCAGCCTCCGCTCGCTGATCGGCCCCCCCATCAGGACGATTCTCGCTCTGGCCGGCAAGATCACCGACGAACAGACGCTGGATTCCCTTGAGCTCGCCTTTCGCCAGGATTACGACACGGAGGGTTGGAAAGAGACGGTCTGCTTCCCCAACGCCGCCCAAATCCTGCTGGCGCTGCGCCGGCATGGTCGGCGCCTGTTCGTCGTTTCCAACAAGCCCAGACATATCTCTCTTAAGAACCTGGAAAGGGAAAATATCCTGGAATTTTTTGAGGCTATTGTGACCCGCGACTCGCGCCTTCCGCCGTATTCCGGCAAAGCCGAGATGCTCCATGAGTTACTGGTGCAGCGGGGAATACCTCCCGCAGATTCAGTGCTGGTGGGCGATACAATAGAAGATGCCAAAGCCGCTGCACGGGTGGGTGTCGGGTTCATCTATATGACCCATGGCTATGGGAGCCTGGGCGACCTTCCCGTCTCGGCAGCGTGTTGTCTGGAGAATTTCTCTCAGTTCCTGCCCATGATTGCAGAGGAGTTGGTGCGTGATTGATAAGGATATTTTTGAGGACCTGTTCGTGCTGGAGATGGCGAACAATCACCTCGGCAGCCTCGAACGCGGCCTGAAGATCGTCGCCGAATTTGCGCAGGTAGTTCGATTCAACAACGTCCGCGCCACCATTAAATTGCAGTTCCGCGATGTCGATTCCTTTATCCATAAGGATTTCGTCGACCGCAAAGATCTCCGT